>SBBT01000006.1 GCA_005239595.1 Candidatus Troglogloeales bacterium
CAAATAGGCCAGTCTGTCCTTTCCAAATTTTGGGAAGAGAAAATCGATCGTTAGGATCAGCGATGAAAGGAGGGTCAGCCAGAGTTCCGGCGCCATCAAGGAAAAATCGAGTTCCGAAAAGACAAACGGGATTCCCACTAAAAACCTCCAATTTGGCTGACCAGTGGACCAACCTGCTGAATCCGGTCCACCAACGGAATGACCCCCGAGCGGATGACATGGATAAACTGCGAGGGGAAAAGCCCGTAAAAGAGGGAACAAGCGATCATCAGGACGAGCGGAAGCCGATCCTGCCACGATCTTGCATCCTGTGCCCCGGCAAGTTCCGCTTTCATCTCGCCAAAGAATACCCCGCGCATCATCAGGAAAAGATAGCCGAGGGTTAGGCAAATTCCCAGAACGGCCACGATGGTCGTCTTGGGATACAGATCCCAACTCCCGACAATAATCATCAGCTCACCAATAAAGTTCACCGTGAGCGGCAGCCCGAACGAGGCGGCCACCGCGATAATAAAGGCGCCGGTCACAAAAGGCATCTTCTGCGCCAGTCCCCCCAGCGAGGGAATATCTCGTGTGTGGGTTTGGTCATACACCCATCCCGCCATGGCAAACAGGAGGCCGGTGGCGAGCGCATGTGCAAACATATAGAGGACGGCGCCCGTCAGGCTCATGACGTTGAGCGCCGCCATCCCCAGAAAGACATAGCCCATATGGCTGGATGAGGAATAGCCGATCACATATTTTGTATCTTTTTGGAAGAGGGCGACCAATCCCCCATAGACAATGCTTCCGACGCAGAGAAGGGCCGCAAGCGGCATCCATTCACGAGTCGCCTCCGGAAAGAGGAAAAAGGCAACCCGCATGATTGAAAAATGGCCGAGTTTCATCAATACCCCCGCGTGCAGCATGCTGGTTGCCGCGGGGGCGGAGGCGTGGCCGACCGGCGACCAGGAGTGCAACGGCCAGAGCGGGGCGATCGATGCAAAGCCAAAAAAGGTCAACAACCAAATGACGCTGACGACCGTCTTTCCGTAATGTGCCTCTGGAACTCCAGATAACGCGATTAGGTCAAAAGAATAAATACCGGATCGGGCATAGATTAAAAGAATCCCCATCAGCGCCACTACCGCACCGACAGAAAGGAAGAGGACCAACTTCATGGCGGCATACTCCTTGCTGTTTGCCGCGAAATTAAAGATAAAGGAGGGAGAATCCTTCTTCAGTCCCATTGTTGATTCAAGGTACCCCTTGGTGTGGCTCCCCCACACCCCGATTAAGAGATACATCGGGATCACCGACAACTCGTAGAAAAAGAAGAGAAAAAAAAGATCGAGCGAGATATAAACCCCTACCGTGGCGGCCGCCAGGGTCAGGAGAAAAACATAAAACTCTTTCGCCCGATCCTCTATATGCCATGAGACAAAGATGCCGGCAAAGATCAAAATGCTCGTGGATAAAACCATCGGCACCCCAATCCCATCCACGCCAAGATAAAAAGAAATCCCCAGATTCGGAGCCCATAGATACCGTTCCACAAATTGAAATCCCCCTCTTTGATAATCGAAGGCATAGAGGAGATAAAACGATCCCGCCAGGGCGATGAACGCTGCGAGTGCGGCAATCGCCCTCACTAAGAGAGGCCTTGAATTCGGGATAAAGATTAAGAGGGTGGCGCCGCCCACCAGTGAGAACAGGATGATCGATAAAAGATAGTCCAAATCATTCTCCCGAAAAAATCTTGACCATCTGGCCCGCCACGACCGGTTCTTCAATCGCATGGGTGCGATTCATTAGAAATTCAACCGGCCCCTCCATCATCGCAAGGAATGCCTCCGGAGCAACACCCACCCAGAAAATCAGGACCGTCAAGGCGATGCAGACGCCCAACTCCCTGAAGTTAAGATCAGGAAGGCGCCTGTTTTCAGGATTGTCGATTGGTCCAACCACTACGCGTTGATACAGCCAGAGGAGATAGGCCGTTCCCAGAATCACCCCGAATACCGCCACCGCCGCGTAGCGCCAATCAGACTTAAAGGCACCCGCCAAAATGAGGAACTCACCCACAAAACCGTTTGTCCCCGGCATGCCCAACGAAGAAAGGCTGATAATCAGATAAAAGAACGCAAGGAGCGGGAGTTGTTTGGCCAGGCCGCCATATTCGGAGATCAGGCGGGTATGACGGCGCTCGTACAGAAAGCCGACCACGAAAAACAGGCCCGCCGTCGAGATCCCATGGTTGAGCATTTGAATCATCCCCCCTTTAAGCCCCTGCGACTCAAGGGAGAAGATGCCAAGGACCACAAAACCGAGGTGACTGATGGAGGAATAGGCGATCAACTTTTTCATATCGTCCTGGGACAAGGCCAGGGCCGCGCCATACACAATCCCGGTCACGGCCAGGACCGACATAAACGGAACAAAGGCACGGGAGGCATCCGGCAGCAGCGGGAGTGAAAGCCGGACAAAACCATACGTCCCCATCTTTAACAGGATTCCCGCCAACATCACGCTTCCCGCAGTCGGGGCCTCCACATGGGCATCCGGAAGCCACGTATGAAAAGGGAACATCGGCACCTTAAACGCGAACCCGAAAAAGAACAGGAGAAAAACCCAAACCTGCTTTTCAAACGGCACGGGGACGGAAAGGAGGTGAATCAGGCCAAACGAGTACGGTTCGGGGAAGGCGTGGGCGATTGCATAATCATGGTAGTTCAGGTAGAGGATCGCAAACCCGACCAGCATAAGGACAGATCCCACAAGGGTATAAAGCACAAACTTTAACGCGGCATAGTCCCGATTCATCCCGCCCCAGACCTTAATCAGGAAATACATCGGGATCAGCATCACCTCCCAGAACAGGAAGAAGAGCACCAGGTCCAACGCCGAGAAAACGCCAATGAGCGTGCATTCCAATCCCATCAGGCAGAGGAGATACTCCCGGACATGCCGATGGATGGTCGTCAAGGAGAATACGACAACCAGCACGGATAAAAAGGTGCTCAAGAGGATGAGCAAAAGACTGATCCCATCCACCCCGAGGTGGTAATAAATGCCGAGGGGTTTAATCCATCCGCTTCGCTCGACAAATTGCATATCTGGAATGCCGGAAACATAGGGGGGAACTAAAAAGAGCGAAACAAAAAAAGTGAAGACAACGGTGGCCAGGGAGAGGATTTTCATCCGTTTCTCATCCCGAACCAGGAAAAGGGCCAGGGCACCCACCAGCGGAATAAAGATGAGCACGGTCAGGATCGGAAAACCGATCTGATCCGTCGCATAGATTTGGCCAAACGTCGCTTGCATCAATCCCTCATTTCAGTGCGATCAAGACCGTCAGGTGCGTCTTTAGGAGAAGATAAACGTTCACCAGGATAAAAATTCCAACAATAATCATCATGGCGTAATGATTGACCACGCCGGTCTGGAGACGGCGAAAGAGGGCGGCAGCCAGATGGTTGGCATATCCCACCAGATTAATAAAGCCATAGATCATATATTTCTCGACGAAGGTCGAAAGCCGGCCCCCTGAAAAGACATTCCGCCCGACGCCATTAACGATGCCATCAATCACCTCCAGGTCAAACCGCTTGCAGATTGCGACCAAACGGAGCGTCGGCTGAATGAGGGCCTTATCATAAAATCCGGTCACCGCGTCTTCAAATCGGGCAATCGGGTGATGGGCCAGCCAAAGGAAGGCCCCTGTCCCCTTCCGGTAAAACCAGTCGCAATCAATCGAAATCGTCGCCTCCGGTTGAAGGTGCTTAAGAAGCATAAAGAATCCGAGACCCGTAAAGAGGAGAAGCTGTAAGGCCCAGATCACATGCGATGCCGTGTACGGATGATAGGAAACAGGATATGGGAGAATCCGGTAGAGCAATCCAGGCGCAACGCCGATGAGGACGCACAAGAAAGCGGCAATCCCCATGCCGCAGAGCATATTCGCGGGCGGCTCTTTGGCAGAGAGACCCGAATTTTGACCGAAGAAGACAAAATAGGGAAGCTTCAAACCGGTGTGGAGAAACGTCCCCGCCGAGGCAAGCGTTAATAAAAGAACCACATACGGCCGATGATCCTCGGCGGCGGCAGATACCACCATCGACTTACTGACAAACCCGGAAAAAAGAGGAAAGGCAGAGATCGAAAAACCGCCCACCATATAGAGCAGGAAGGTGATCGGCATCCACTTATACAGCCCTCCCAACTGTGTCAGTCTTCTCTCTCCCGTCATATAGATGACCGACCCGGCCCCCATAAACAGAAGCCCCTTGTAAAGAATATGGGAAAAGGCATGGGCCACTGTTCCATTGATAGCCATCTCGGTTCCCACTCCAACGCCCGCTACCATGTAACCGACCTGGCTGATAATATGATAGGCTAAAAGTCTCCGACAGTCGTTCTCCATCACGGCATAGACCACACCATAAATCGCCATAATAACACCGAGGACAACCAGAATTTCAGTCCCTGCAAAACCCCGGGCCAACACATAGACGGCCGTCTTGGTCGTATAGGCGGAGAGAAACACCGCGCCGGTGATCGTTGCCTCTGGATAGGCATCCGCCAGCCAGGCATGAAGGGGCGGGACCGCTGCATTTAATATAAAACCGATCAAAATCAGGGTGGTGCCGCCCCCGGTCAAGTGATCAAAGGCAATCCCTCCTCCTCCCGCGACGTGAATCACAATCCCTGCAAACAGGAGAAGTCCTCCCACGATATGGACCAAGAGATAACGCATTCCGGCATCTTTTCCCTTCTCGCCATACAAGATCAAAAAGACCGATGAGAAGGCCATCATCTCCCAGAAGAGGAACAGCACCAGGAGGTCTCCCGCAAAAACCACTCCAAGGGCGGATCCGATGTAGAGAAGGGCTGCGATATGCTCCCGTTTTTTCTGAACATGAAGGGCGTACACAAATCCGATCAGGGCGCTGATAGTAAAGATGTAGCCAAAGACAAGGCTGATGCGATCGGCCCTAAGGAAAACGAGTTCCTGACCGAACAGGGAAAGGCTGCCCGCCTTTCCCTGCGGCATGAACAGGAGCGAAAAAAAGGCTAATAGTGGAAGTGATACGAGAAAGACCGATCTCGCCCTCCCTTTAATCAGGGGAAGGGCAGCAGCCCCTAAAAAGAAAAAAAGTGATGGGTGAAACATGATCATTTTTCAGCCGCTACCATTTTAGTAAATTAATCTCATCCACATTAGTAGTCGCCTTCCGACGGAATAAGACGATGATAATCGCCAGGCCGACCGCGGCCTCGGCCGCGGCGATTGTAATGACAAAAAGGGTAATGATTTGGCCGGTCACCGTGCCATAATAACGCGAGAAGGCGACCAGATTGATATTAGCGGCATTGAGCATCAGTTCAATGGCATAAAGGATGATCAGGAAATTTCTCCGCACCAGTACGCCGATGAGACCGATCACAAACATCGTCGTGGCAATTACTACGTAATAAGATAAAGGGACCATGTTATCTCGGCGGCGTCTGCTTTGCCAAAATCAAGGCGCCCACCACGGCACCTAACAAGAGAACGCCGACCACCTCAAACTGAAGGACATACTCATTGAAGAGAAAAATCCCCATCACCTTGGTATTGGCCTCTGTCACGGCGGCGGCTTGGGAAGTGGCCGCATTGCCTTTTTCCAAAAAGGCCGGTTGAAAGAGCGCAAGCAATATCTCCCCCAGTATCACCAGGCCGAACAGGAGAGAGACCCAAAGCTGTCGGTGGAAAAACATCTCCGTGCTTTTTAGGTTAAGGAGCATGAGGACAAAAAGGTAGAGAACCAGGACTGCGCCCGCATAGACAATAATTTGAACGGCGGCAACGAATTCGGCCTGGAGGAGAATGAACAGCCCGGCCACATGAAAAAACGACGACAGAAGGGCCAGGGTGCAATAGACCGGATTTTTAAGACCGACAGTTAAAATGGAGGAGACAATGGCGACACCGGAAAAATAGTAAAAAAATAAAAAGTGTGTCGTCATCCCTTAATACGTCTACGAGACGGTGTCCCCTTTCGCGACGGCGGTATCCTTCTTCACAACGGTTTGAAAAGCACTATCTTGATCGGCATAGGAAGGGAATCGATACTGATAAGCGCGACTCGCCTCATCCATCTTCTCCTGATTATGGGCGACCAGATACGCCTTGGCCTCTCCATAATATTTCTCTCCAATCTCATAGAGTTTCGGTTTGTCAAAAATGAGTTCCCGTTTATTGGCGGTCGAATATTCATACATTTTGGTCATTCCCAATGCGTTCACGGGGCAGGCCTCCACGCAGAAACCGCAAAAGACACACTTGGTAATATCTATATCAAACGCGGTGGCAATCCGAAGCACCTGTTTCCCATCCTGCACCTCGCCGCTGACCACCTTAATGCAGTGAGAAGGGCAGGCGGCCTCGCAGAGATCACAACCGACGCACCGCTCCGCCCCATTCTCATATCGAAGCAGGCAGAGAGCCCCCCGGTGCGCATCTGGGAGAGAGAGTTTCTCGTGGGGGTATTGCAGGGTCACTTCACGGACAAAGGCATGCTTAAACGTCAGCTTTAAAGCAACGGCAATTTCCCGAAATGAGATTCGATCCAGAAGATACCGAAACGTCAATGGACTTCCTCCATCTCCGTATGAGGAGATGATGAAACCATATCAAGCCCAAATCGCAGGACTTTATCCACCGAAACCGCCCCCCCTTTTATATACGGGACCTTCGTCACCGGATCTACCTCCCCCTCAATGAGGTCTTTTACCGCAGGTTCATTAAAATGTTCCGGAAACTGAATCAGCCCTGCTGGGAGATCCGGGCGAATCTCCACCGGGACCTCCACATCGCCCAAAGGAGACTGTACCCTGACCCGATCGCCTGTTTTAATGCCAAGTAATTCCGCATCAGTATTTCCTATTCTAAGCAGAGGGTCACCATAAATGCCCATTAAATTGCTATCCTGTGTTGACATTTTTCCAGAATGATAAATAATCTGCGTGAGCGCTAGAAAGTAGAGGCCGCCGCTCCCGTCAGATGAAAGGACGCCGCTGTAACGCTTGGGCATCTCGCCAACAAATTCAGCAGAAAGATACCGATCTTTTTGGATCGAAGGACCGCCTTCTTCAAAATAGTCGGGAACCAGCGTGGCGATCTCCTCCCGAATCTCTTCAGGACCGCGATAGCATAGCGGGTGCCCCATCTGCTTTGCAAGTTCCATGAAAATTTTAGAATCGGGCCTCGCCTCTTCACGAGGATCGAAAGCCTGCGCCACATTTTTCACCCTTCCTTCCATATTGGTAAATGTCCCCTCTTTCTCGACAAACGTAACCGCAGGGAGGACAACATGGGCCATTTTCCCCGTCTCCGTTAAAAAGGGATCCTGGCATACGATGAAATCGATCTTCTCCAACGCCTCTCTCACCTTCATCGAGGCGGGCAAGCTTCCAAGAGGGTTCTCTCCGACCACATAAAGGGCCTTAATCTCCCCACGCAAGGCCCGTTCGATGACCTCCGGCAGGGTTGCCCCCACCCCTTCCGGGAGAGAGATATTCCATGCGGCCTCAAATCGCGCCCGACCGGAAGGTGAAGTATACGCAACCTGCCCCGGAAGAAATTCCGGAACGCCCCCCATATCGACCGCCCCTTGCTCGTTATTCTCTTCGCAGATCGGGTGAATGCCCCCCCTCTCGATCAGACCGGTCACCATTGCCAGATCAATCAGCCGCAGGACATTTTCATATCCCCCTTTCCGGGAGACAATCCCCTCTCCCCAGATCATCGTTCCCCGTTTCGACTTCGCCAATAGTTCCGCCGCCTCTGATATCTTATCCCAGACAACCCCGCTTTTTTGAGCGAGGGCTTCTTCCGAAAAATCGGCCACCCCCTTGCAAATGGCCTCGTAGGCCGACGGATAGTTCTGGATAAAGGATGGATCGGCTAACCCTTTTTGAAGAACCGCCTTCGTTAAACCGCATATCAACGCCGCCTCCCCGCCAAGGGCCAGCGAAAGGGGGTGTGTGGAAAGCCTGCGCATATTGGTCTGATACGTATCGGCCACAATAATCTTGGCGCCGAACTTGTTTTTGGCCTCCTTCAGACGAAGAGAGGCCGTTGGATGTGTCTCGGTGATGTTGGAGCCGATGATAAAGATCGTATCGGAGAGCGTCATTTTCTTAAACGACGTGGTCGATCGTCCGATTCCCAAGGCATGCTGCATCGCCAGAACCGAGTTCATATGACCGTAACGTGCTGCCGTATCGATCTGGTTTGTGCCCAAAACCACTCGCATGAACCTCTGGAAAAGATAGACCTCTTCATTGGTACAGCGACCGCTGATCAAACCGGCAATCGCCCCTCCCCCATGTTTTGCTTTGATCTCGGAAAAACGCCTTCCAATCAACGGGATCGCCTTAAACCATGGAATCTCGGTCAACCTACCGTCAATCTTCGCCATGGGACGCGAAAGCCGCCGCTCACTCTGGACATAGTTAAAACCAAACCTGCCTCTAACGCAGATTCCACCATGGTCATCCCCCGGCTCGACCCCCCAACCAAATTTTGAGAGATACGAAAGTTTTGAGGTAACCCGGACCACTTTCTGCCCTTCGCTCTCCAGGGTTAACGTACAACCATCAGAACAATAGCCGCAGGTGGTTTCAGTCTTCTTGAGTTGCCAGGGCTTAAAAGCATACTTGGAAAATCGGCTGACGATAGCCCCGACCGGACAGACGGCAAGACAGTCTCCGCAAAATTCGCAAAAAAGCGTCCCCCCGCCGTGGGCACCGACCAAGGTCTTTCCATCTTTCTTGTAGAAGCAGAGAGCGTCAATCTCCTGGACCTCTTTGCAAACATTAATACACTGGCCGCAAAGGATGCAGCGTTCCATATTAAAGTCGAGCCCGACACTGCGGACATCTTCGGGAACCTCTTTGCGCACCCCTTTCTTGATATCATATACCCCCAAGTCATACGCCATATCCTGAAGTTCGCACTTCCCGTCCGCATCGCACACGGGGCAATCAAGCGGATGAATCACGAGCCACTTTTCGACTGCCTTCTTTCTCGCCTCAATCATTTTCGGGGTATCTGTTCGAACCACCATATTCGGGGTCGTTTTTGCCGTGCACGCCCGAACATTGTTGCTCTTCCCTTCAACTTCCACCAGGCAGACACCACACGATCCAAACGGAGAGAAAGCGTAGTGGTAACACATGGCGGGAAGCTCAATCCCAACTCCTTTGACTGCATCAAAGAGAGTGGTTCCCTCCAGAATGGTCGTCTTCTTCCCGTCGATCGTAATGTCGAGCGTCTTTTTTACGCCATCGCCATCCGGTGAAACCTCTGTTTTAACCCCTTCACCCATTTATCGGTCACACTCCCCCATTACAATATCGTACGTACCAAAGATCGTGATAATATCGGCAATCATATACCCTTTCGCCATATGGTCGAAGGCCCCCATATGGATAAAAGAGGGGGCGCGAATCTTAAGCCGGTACGGTTTTCCCTCCCCCTTGCTGACGATATAAAAACCAAGCTCTCCTTTGTGGGCCTCTGTCCCGCAATAAATATCCCCTGGAGGAGCGTTAAACCCCTTCGCAAAAAGCCTAAACTGATAAATCATGCTCTCCATATCGGTAAAGACACGGTCTTTCGGTGGAATAACATATTTAGGGAGATACGCAAGATACGGCCCCTTCGGAAGTTGGTCAAGGCATTGCTTGATGATTTTGCTGCTCTCTTTCATCTCCTCTATCCGTATCCAGTATCGATCGTAGGTATCTCCATTGACGCCAAGAGGGACAGTCCAGTTAACCTTGTCGTAAGCCCCATAGGGGGCCACCTTTCGAAGATCGTAATTAACCCCCGATCCCCGCAGCGTGGGGCCAGAGAGTCCAAAACTCACCGCATCTTCCCCCGAAATAACGGCAACATTCTTTGTCCGGGCCAGCCAGATACGGTTGTTCACCAAAAGGGTGTCATATTCTTCAACCTTGGAAGGGAAATCCGCTACGAACTTGTAAAGATCATCGATAATTTTTTGGGTAAAATCGCGTTCCACGCCGCCGATACGATACCAGCTTGTGGTTAGCCGCGCGCCGCAGAGATCATCAAAAATATCGAGCAGAATCTCCCGCTCCCGAAAGGTATAAAAAAAGACGGTCATCGCCCCAATATCGAGCGCCTGCGTGCCGAGCCAAAAAAGGTGTCCAATGATCCGTTGCACCTCCGCGACGGCGGTTCGCAGATATTCCGCCCTCTCCGGGACGGAAATGCCTAAAAGTTTCTCGACCGCTCGTACGTAGGCGAAGTTGTTATACATCGCACAGACATAATCGAGCCGATCGGTATGGGGGATAAATTGGTGGTAGGTAATCGTCTCGGCCAGCTTCTCAACCCCCCGGTGAAGAAATCCAAGCACCGGATCCGATTTAATCACCCGCTCCCCCTCCAAGGTTAGGACCACTTTTAAGACCCCATGGGTGGACGGGTGTTGCGGTCCCATATTTAGAAGAAGCTCCTCCGTCCGCAATAACGGGAGAGATGGCTTCTTTATCTCGGTTAAAGAATCAGTGGCCTGGGTCATGATCTAATTATCCAGAAACTCGAATGTATCCCGCCATCCCCGTCCTTCCACGGGAAAATTCTTCCGAAGGGGATACCCTTCATTATATTCATCCGGCATGAGAATCCTACGCAAATCGGGGTGGTTATTGAACTTGATTCCCATCATGTCGTAGACTTCGCGCTCTAAAAAATTGGCACCACGCCAGATGCTGGTCACAGAATCAACCGCACATGTTTTTTCATCAACCCGCGTCTTTAATCGGACCTGATGCCTTTTTTTAATCGAGAAAAACTCATACACTATTTCGAACCGCTCTTTCTCACCCATATAATCGACCGACGAAATATGGACCGGATAATCAAAATCAAGTTCCGGATCATCATGCAGGAATCGGCATACCTCGACCAGATGTTGTCTGTTAATGTGGATAGAGAGACTTCCCCGAAAGAGGGTTGAGCCGACACAAGCCGATGGGAACCGCTCTCTGATTTTCTGCAAAATCGGGTGCCCTTCCCCCGATTCCATCCCAATCGGTATCTTCATGCGGAAAAAACCTTTTTTTTCATAATCTGATCCTGAAGCCGTAAAACCCCTTCGAGCAAGGCTTCCGGTGTTGGCGGGCACCCCGGCACATAAATGTCTACGGGAACGAACCGATCCACGCCTTGTACCACCGCGTAACTGTTATAGATATTCCCCGAAGTAGCGCAGGAGCCCATCGAGATCACATATTTTGGCTCCGGCATCTGATCGTATACTTTCCGAATCATCGGTGCCATGCGCCGACAAACTGTTCCCGCCACAATCATTAAGTCGGATTGCCTGGGAGAGCCGCGGAAGACACCCGCGCCGAAACGATCGATATCATACCGGGAGGCCACCGCCGCCATCATTTCAATCGCACAGCAGGCAAGGCCGAAGGTCATTGGCCAGAGCGACCCTTTCCTCGCCCAGTTGACCGCTTGATCAAGCTTCATCGTGATAAAATTGGCCTCAAATTTTCCCGTTAATCCCATTCCAGACCCCCTTTCCATAACGCATAAAAGTATGCAAGGAGAAAGAGGGCGATAAAAATAACCATGGAGGTAAGCCCAAAAAATCCAATATGATTAAACGCAATGGCCCATGGATAAAGAAAGGCCACCTCGATATCAAAAATAACAAACAACATCGCAATAATATAATACCGGACGGGAAAGGGATTTCTGGCATCCGAAATCGGTTCACTCCCGCACTCGTAAGTGGAGAGTTTCTCCCTATTAAAGATACGGGTCTGGACAAAATAACTGACGACTAACGTTCCTATCCCGAAGATGAGGGATATTACGATGAAAATAAAAATAGGGATGTAGTTTGCCGGCACACCATCTATCATGTAGATATCAGCCCCTCCGTTTCAATAATAACGGCTAAGTATTTGATTTTCCCATGATATAGCTTGTCTTGTCAAAGAAATATTCTTTGACGGTTAGAGACGGAGAGGAAATCACAACCGTTCAACTTGAAAGGAAGGCCGCCTGAAAAAACTTTTTACACACCTATTGACGAGAGCTCCTGAAAATCCTGACGTGTATGCTTCACGGAGATATAAAATGACCCACACTCTTACGTGAAGACCAAAACTTAATTACCTAAAAGGAAGATGTTCAATACAGTAAAAACCCATTGCGATAATGGCTAGGATAGGCCTAGCCCACTTTTACGTTTATGGAGGATAAATGCCGGGGGGAATTATAACAGATTAGCTTTTGTTTCGGATACCCCTTTTTTCAACAAGGATATTTTGTCCCCAGCAGTTTTTCTGGTCGAAAGATTTTTTCTTGATCTTTTTTACTTGTTGTATCACGATAATCTGGATTTGTAAGAACAGCATTCCTCACGGCATGTTGCGCTTCATTGTCGCCGCTGGGCGTGGTTGTTCACATTTACTTTTCCACTTGTACACGCGCATTTAGGGACCCTCGATGAGTACGCAGAACATCTATGCCGCGGTTACCGAAACCGCCAAGAGACGGCTTTCTTTACATGGGGGAAAGCACCTTGATATTGGAGCCGGACGGGGAGAATTAATCCAATATATGCGCAGCCACATACCGATGAATTCCGCGGCGTGTGATTTTCATGTCGCGCGATTCGCCGTGGAAGAGGTTCCATGCGTGCAGGTAAATTTGGATCATGAATCGTTACCGTACCCGAACGATGCGTTTGACTTGGTGACCTCTTCGGAGGTCGTGGAGCATTTGGAAAATTATCGTGCCCTGTTGAGAGAGGCTTTTCGTATCACGGCGCCCGGTGGCGTTTTAGTGATCACGACTCCCAATGTACTTAACGCCAATTCCCGCGTCCGGTCATTAATTTCCGGATTTGCAAATCTATTTGGGCCATTGCCGGTACGCAATGACAAGCTTTATTCCACTGGAGGTCACATTACACCCATCCCATACTTCTATCTGGCGCACGCCTTGCTAGATGCTGGATTTGACAAGGTGGAATTGAATATTGATAAGATTCAGAAAATGTCCTTGTTTTGGCTAGCCCTGCTTGCACCGTTTATCTTTATTGGTAAATACCGCTTCATGTCACGAGAACGTAAGCGATTCAAAACCATCACTATTGAAAATGAACCTCTCGTGGTAACCCATTTTTCATGGCCGCTTCTTGTTGGCAGGACTATCGTTGTTTCTGCGGTCAAGCCCGGCCGTGTTAACAAGGCGGTCAACACGGGCGCTGTGTGTTAAAACTAACGATGATAGATGATAACGGTTTGTAACTCTATCCGAAGAAAAGGGTTCATGACAGCGATGTTCTCGGTTATGGCTGTCTTCACCGCTGTCGCATGGGGAGAGAAGGAATCTTCTCCCGCCCGGGAAAAACTTGAAACCGCGACCTTTGCCGGAGGATGTTTTTGGTGTATGGAAGAGGCGTTTGAATCGCAGGAGGGGGTGATATCGGTGCAGCCCGGGTATACCGGCGGACAGATTGAAAACCCCACGTATGACGCGGTTTCAGCCGGGGGAACGGGACATGCGGAATCGGTGAAAATTATTTATAATCCGGAGAAAACAAGTTACAAAACGCTTCTCTCTCATTTTTGGCGCAACATCGATCCAACGGTAAGAAACAGACAGTTTTGCGATTTTGGGGATCAATACCGGCCGGCGATTTTTTATCACAATGACGAACAAAAACGCCTGGCGGAGAAATCGAAGATCGAGATAGAAAAAACCAAGTCCTTTAGAGATCCGATTATCACCGAGATTGTCAAGGCATCCCCCTTTTATGAAGCAGAAGAATATCACCAGGATTTTTATAAGAAAAACCCCGTCCGGTATAAATTTTATAAGTGGAACTGCGGACGTGCCCAGCGGTTGAAGGCATTATGGGGAGGGTAAGATGGAAATCACACGACGTTTTTTCATGAAAGGATTATTCAGCATTTTCTTCTCGATTCTGTTTGTTGGGAAAGGTTTTGGGGAAGCAAGAAAGAAGGGAGCTGCCATTGTGAAAATCAATAAATCGAAAGATGAATGGAAGACACTGTTGTCTCAGGAGGCGTTTCATGTTTTACGCGAGGAGGGGACTGAGCGGCCTTTTACCAGTTCTCTCTTGAAGAACAAAGAAATCGGAATCTATGTTTGTGCGGGGTGCGAGCTCCCTCTTTTTACGTCCGAGATGAAGTATGACAGCGGAACCGGATGGCCCAGTTTTACGACATCGATTGAAGGACATTTGGAGACGAAGAGGGATTTTAAATTGATTTTTCCCCGGACGGAATATCACTGCGCCCGTTGCGAGGGACACCAGGGCCATGTTTTTGATGATGGACCGGCACCCACCTTCCAACGCTGGTGCAACAACGGTGTCGCTCTCAAATTCATTCCAAATAAATTACTCTAACAAACGTGTTAATTCTTGTTTACAACGCCCTCGGAACGATCATTAGCTAATATTGTCAGACACCTCGTTGACACGACCTCTCGACTCGGGGCAAAAATTCCAAATATACCTTGACAACCCTATAGGGGAGAATTACAATAAGTTTGAGGGTAAGCTCCATCATAAGATGTGGTTGTGGTCTTATAAAAACCTCAGGTGAGTTCCGGTAAATCAAGGAGGGGTGATGTTCGAAAAATTTACGGATAGAGGGAGAAAGATCATCATACTTGCCCGTGAAGAGGCAGAGCGACATCAAAATGATTATCTGGGTACCGAGCATCTTGTCCTGGCCCTCTTACGGGAAGGAGAGGGGATTGCCCCTTCCGTCTTAAAGCGAATGGGCCTCTCCGTGGAACAGATCCGTTTGGAAGTGGAACGCAACCTTCCCAGCGGGAGCAACACCATGACCTTTGGAGAGATCCCCTTTACACCCCGCGTTAAGAAAGTCATTGAGTATTCCAGTGAGGAGGCAAAGCTCCTGGGACACGATTACATTGGAAGCGAACATCTTTTATTAGGCTTGCTGCGAGAGGAAGACGGCATCGGCGGAAAAATTCTTCGAGGCATCGGCGGGAATTTGCTGACAGCGCGGCAGTTAACTATCAATCTCTTAAGGAAATCTGTTCCACGTGAAAAAGAGAAGAAGAGCAACACGTCTGCATTGGATGAATTCGGTCGCGATCTGACACAGCTGGCTGTCGAGGGGACCCTTGATCCTGTCATTGGACGCCATGATGAGATAGAGCGCGTTCTTCAGATCTTAAGCCGTCGCACTAAGAATAATCCCGTTCTTATCGGCGAATCCGGTGTTGGGAAGACGGCCATTGTGGAAGGTTTGGCTCAGAAGATCGTCGCCGCAGACGTTCCAGAAAGCCTTTCAAATCGCCGTGTGATTGCTCTTGATCTCGGTTCCCTGGTGGCCGGGACAAAATATCGCGGCCAGTTTGAAGAACGACTGAAAATTGTTATGAAAGAGATTGTATCGGCCGGGAATATTATTATCTTTATCGATGAACTTCATACGTTGGTCGGCGCCGGTGCAGCGGAAGGCTCTATCGATGCGTCAAATATGTTAAAACCGGCCCTTGCGAGGGGAGAAATTCAATGCATCGGGGCAACCACCCTCGATGAATACCGTAAACATATTGAAAAGGACGCGGCCTTAAAACGCCGTTTTCAAGCTATTCTGGTCCAGCCCCCCTCAGCAGTGGAGACAGTTCAAATTATAAAAGGACTGAAAGATCGATATGAAGAGCACCACGGGGTAACGATATCGGATGATGCCGTTGAGGAGGCGGTCCGCCTCTCTGACCGCTATATTTCAGACCGCTTTCTTCCAGATAAGGCGATCGATGTAATTGACGAGGCTGGTTCTCGCGCAAAGTTGATGGTTTGTTCTCGTCCCGAGGAACTTCGGTCACTGGAGCAAGAATACAGGAAAACCGCCCGTGAGAAAGACCTGGCCATCCGGTTACAGAATTTTGAAGAGGCCGTTAAGCTGCGGGAGGAAGAAGAGCGGCTTAAAAAGCTCCTTGAAGAAACAAAGCGTGACTGGAAGAAAAATCAGGTTAAGAATCGGCCTAACATCCGCCGTGAAGAAGTGGCGTATATCGTATCTAAAATGACGGGTATTCCCTTATTCAGAATGGAGGAGGAAGAGACACGGAAACTCCTTCACATGGAGGATGAGCTTCGCGAAAAGATCGTTGGACAGGAAGAAGCGCTATCAGCGGTTTCTCGGGCACTTCGCCGTTCGAGAGCAGGATTAAAAGGGGGGCGCCGTCCGATCGGATCGTTCATCTTCTTAGGACCCACTGGTGTTGGAAAAACCGAGTTGGCGCGCGCCTTGGCTTCATTTCTTTTTAATAGTGAAGATGCATTGATCCGGATTGACATGTCGGAATATATGGAACGGTTTTCCAGTTCGCGATTAGTGGGAGCCCCTCCGGGATATGTGGGATATGAAGAGGGGGGACAGCTAACGGAAAAGGTCAGAAGAAGACCCTATTCGGTTGTCCTCTTTGACGAGATTGAAAAAGCGCATCCTGATATGTTCAATATCCTCTTGCAGGTGTTGGATGACGGCTATTTAACGGATAGTTTAGGAAGAAAGGTTGATTTTAGAAATACCGTCCTGATTATGACATCGAACCTCGGCACCAGAATGGTGGGGAAAGCGGGCATACTCGGTTTTCAAAAATCATCTGAATACGATATGTTTGGAAAGATGAAGGATGCAATTCAGGATGAGCTTAAAAAATCTTTCAACCCTGAATTTTTGAACAGGATCGATGATATCGTTATCTTCCACGCATTGGATAAAACGCATCTGGAGCGCATTGTAGACATGTTGATTCGCGAGCTGAATGAGCAGATGGCTGAAAAGGGTATCTATGTTGAGGTTTCTGAAGAGGTAAAACATTGGTTGATTGAAGAAGGATATGATCCGACTTACGGGGCCCGCCCGATGCGTCGTTGTGTCCAGAAAAATATTGAAGATCCCCTCTCGGAAGAAATCTTAAAGGGGCAGTTCAAGGACAGCAAGAAGATTAAGGTTGTGCTGAAAGACAACGCTCCGTCGTTTATCGAAGAAGAAGCGATGGCAGAGGTTTAGTGCCGTCCCACCCTTTCCGGTTGTTCCTTCTGCCCCGTGCGAAAAAATCGTTATATTCTATTATCCTCCCGATGTAAAATAGCGTACCTGCCAGCCTGATTAAAACAGACCCTGTTGTCCACGCCATTGGAGCCTTTCTTTACGTTTAAAAGGCGCAAGCGAATGAGTATTATCCATGAGGCCTCTAAAAAGGAGCCTCTCTTAGAAGAGCTCTATTTCCATCACTCTCAAAAAGGCCTCCACCCTCATTTTTTGATACGGATGATTTCGGGTGCGATTATTTTTGCGATTATTTTTGGGATATTGTCATTTCTCGTGTTCCGGCAGGATTTAAATCGTTCTCCATCCCTTCCTGAAAAAGAGGTGACAATGCCACCGAAAGCGCCTTCTCCTTTTATTAAGAAATCGCATAAAGGACCTTCTCTATCGTCCCCCGTTGTTGCGAAACCGGACTTTAAGAAAAACGGAGAGAATCAGGCTTTAACGGAAGGGTTAACTTTTTATCGTCTCGGAAAGATTCATGAGGCCTACGTCTCTTTCCGTAAGGCGGTTTTACAGATGCCCCAATCGCCGATTGCGCACAACAACCTGGGCTTGGTGCTTAGGCTTCAAGAAAAGACGCATGAGGCGTTCCTGCATTATCAAGAAGCGATTCGTCTTGATACCAATTATGCGGAGGCGTATAACAACATGGCCATGGTCTATGGTGAATTAGGGTTATTAGATCGTGCAGAGGCTTATTATAAAAAGGCGATACGCCTAAAACCGACGGATCCTGTGTTTTATTTCAACCATGCAACTCTATTGGAGCGACGCGGAGAGTACAAGCAAGCCCGCAATAATTACTTGCGCTATTTGAATCTGACGGATGACAAAGAGGAGATTGCTATGGTCAGGAGCCATATGGAACGATTGAATGGGCCTTAGATGGTGATCCTGGGCATAGAGACCTCTTGCGATGAAACGGCTGCTGCGGTACTACGGAATGGCAAAGAGGTCTTGGCCGATCTTGTTTCCTCCCAAGTAGATCTTCATAAAAAATATGGCGGTGTGGTGCCTGAATTGGCCTGCCGCAGACATATTGAGGTAATCGGTCCTCTGGTGCAAGAGGCCTTGGAAAAGTCTGGCTACACCCTCTCCCAGTTGGAGGCCATTGCCGTTACGGTGGGACCTGGGTTGATTGGAGCACTTCTAGTGGGCGTCTCTTTTGGAAAATCTTTATCCTACGCCTTAAAGATACCCCTTCTTCCCGTACATCACCTGGAAGGACATATTGCGGCTGCTTTCATAGAACATCCGAACATCGTCTTCCCATCCGTGGCATTGGTCGTGTCGGGTGGACACACCAATCTTTATTACATGTCTCAGAAAGGACAGTATCGTCTCCTTGGAAAAACGATTGACGATGCGGCAGGAGAGGCGCTGGATAAAGGGGCGAGGATGCTTGGATTGGGGTATCCCGGCGGCCCTGTCATTGATCGCCTTGCGGAAAAAGGGAACCCTGACAAAATTCCTTTCCCACGGCCATATCGGTTTTCGGGAAATTACGATTTTAGCTTCAGCGGTTTAAAAACAGCACTGATGCAGGTTGTATCACAGAATGACAGAGATTTGAGACAGGATAGTTCTGGTTACCCCGATGTTGCAGCCGGATACCAAACAGCCATTGTAGAATGTTTGGTGGAAAAGACCCTGTTGGCAGTTGAAAAAGAAGGTGCAAAGGGTATCCTATTGGTCGGCGGTGTTGCCGCCAACACCCTTTTAAGGAGGAAAATCAGAGAGGAAGGGAAACGCCTAGGGGTTGAAACATACATCCCGTCGTCCCGTTATTGTACGGATAACGGGGCGATGATTGCCATGGCGGGTGTTCTCCATTATAAACAGGGCCATTTCGCGCCGCTTCATGTCAATCCCGACCCGAACCTAGAACTCCTATAAAGAGACCGATGAAAACACCTACAGGAGTGCTTTTGGAGAGCCAATTCTCTCGTTTGGGAGTACCGAAGCGAGGTAAAGTCCGCGACATATACGATCTTGGAGATACACTTCTTCT
The DNA here is from genome assembly GCA_005239595.1 of Candidatus Troglogloeales bacterium. Lineage (GTDB taxonomy): Bacteria > Nitrospirota > Nitrospiria > SBBL01 > SBBT01 > SBBT01. Next base: position 19,163 of record SBBT01000006.1, read on the forward strand.
CGTTGCAACAGATCGCATCTCTGCATTTGATGCGATTTTACCAGATGGCATTCCCGGCAAGGGATATGTTCTCACACAGCTTTCCCTGTTTTGGTTTGAGTGGTTGAGTAAGATGATGGATGGCGTGCCACACCATCTCCTAACTGCGGATATCAATTGTTTTCCAGAACAATGTCTCCCCTACCGGGAAATCTTAGACGGTCGGAGCATGGTGGTTCGAAAAGCCAAACCGCTTCCAGTAGAGTGCATCGTCCGCGGATATATTTCAGGCTCCGGCTGGAAGGCCTATCGTGAAGGAGGAGCCATTGCAGGAGAAAAACTGCCTGAAAAACTGGTAGAATCTTCCCGGCTTCCTGATCCGATTTTTACCCCATCCACAAAGGGTGAAATCGGCGTACATGATATCACGATCTCTTTTAATGAAATGACGGCGATTGTGGAGAAATCCTTATCTGAAGAAATCAGGGAAATCTGTATACGGATTTATAAAAAGGCCTCCTGCCTGGCGGAAGAGAAGGGGATCATTATCGCGGATACCAAAATGGAATTCGGCCTTGATCCCGCGACAGGAAGTCTGATGCTGATCGACGAGCTCCTTACCCCTGACTCCTCTCGCTTCTGGCCCCTGGCGGCCTATGCGCCAGGGAGAGGACAACCCAGTTTTGACAAACAATATGTCCGGGACTATCTTCTTTCAATCAAGTGGGAAGGGAAGGGTCCCGCTCCCCATTTGCCTCAGGCCGTGATAGAACAAACGAGCCATCGTTATTTTGAGGCATTGGAACGTTTAACAGGTGTTGCATCTGCGTGGTAGACAGAGGTTGCGCATATTAACAGTCCATTCACGAGGAGGAGAAAAATGAAAAAACGGCCTGTCATGCTCGTTATCCTTTCAATATTGTTGCTCATCCAGCCGATGAATCTTCATGCCGCAGATGGCACGGTTCGGGAGGTTTTTTCCGATAGTTTCCACGGTGGTCTTGTGGGGATATTGGTGGGTGGAGCATCGATGCTCCTCGCGGATAAACCGAGCGATCACAAGGATAATCTCTCAACGGGAGCCGGCATCGGCATTATCCTGGGAGCGGTATATGGTGTCGCAAAGACAACCAATGCATTCGCAGAAGTTCATGATGGGAATCTGACGGTATCTGTCCCCACCCTGCACCTTGAAGTTGACGCTACCGCAAGGAAACACTTGCCACTCTGGAAAGTAGTTGCCCTTCGGGTAACTTTTTAGATTGATACTTCAGTTGTCAAACCACCCTCTTCGCTCTCTTGACGGGACGGCTTATTTCGGAGATGAGGAAACGCGCTCTTTTATACGATAACCTGGTTGTCTGGTTGCGGGGGCCGGATTTGAACCGACGACCTTCGGGTTATGAGCCCGACGAGCTACCGATCTGCTCCACCCCGCGGCCGCATCCTATCAAACGGCCCGCCTGAAGTCAAGGACCGGAACTGACATATTGACTTTACTATAACAGGATCGGAAAGGTACTGTATGGATCCGCTACCTCCTCTTTCTTCGAAACAACAAGAGGCCGTAACCCATGGTGATGGGCCTCTTCTGATTATTGCCGGGGCAGGGACGGGGAAAACGCTGGTTATTACCCGCCGAATTGCCCATCTCGTTTTAACCAAAAAAGCAAAACCTCATGAAATTTTAGCGCTGACATTTACTGAAAAAGCGGCGAAGGAGATGGAGGAACGGGTCGATCTCCTCGTCCCGTATGGTTATACCGACCTGACCATTTCAACGTTTCATGCCTTCGGAGACCGCCTCCTGCGGGAGCATGGATTGCGGCTGGGGCTCTCCCCCGATTTCCGAGTTCTCTCTCGACCGGAGCAGATCATTTTTATACAAAAACACCTGTTCGATTTTCCACTCTCATCTTTTCGTCCCCTTGGAAATCCAACGAAGCATATTGAGGCAATATTGGGTCTTATTTCCCGCGCGAAGGATGAAGATATCCATCCCGACACCTATCTTGCGTATGCCCAACAATTGAAAAATACAGCCGCTGAAAATAAGGGAGATCCGTCTCTCCTGCGTGAAGCCCTTATTCAGATGGATCTGGCTCAAACCTATCGGAGCTATCAGGAATGTCTTACTCAAGAAGGGTATATCGATTTCGGCGACCAGGTCTTCCTTGCGGTGCAGCTTCTTAGAGGACAGCCGGATATTCTAAAACGGATGCAAGATAAAATTCGATACCTTCTTGTTGACGAGTTTCAAGACACCAATTATGCCCAATTTCAATTGGTGCAGTTGCTGGGCTCCCGTTTCAAAAACATTACGGTTGTTGGAGATGATGACCAGAGCATATACAAATTCCGTGGTGCGGCGATCTCTAATATTATGGGGTTTAGAAAAGTCTATCCTGAGGCACGTAAAATTTTTCTTACAGAGAATTTTAGATCGGTTCAGCCGATTCTAGATGCCGCATACCGTCTTATCCAGAGGAATAATCCTGACCGACTGGAGGTTCAAGAACAGATTGACAAGAGGCTTATCTTCCAGGGAGAAACCCCGGATGATCAGCAGCCGCCTATTACCCATGTCCATTTTGATTGTCTTGATTCGGAGGCGGACAGGATTGCGCGATGCATTACAGAACAGATCGCATCCGGAGGGAGGAAATACCGGGATTTTGCCATCTTGGTGCGGGCCAATGCCGATGCTGATCCGTATCTTCGGGCGCTTAATCTCTCCGGGATCCCCTATCGTTTCAGCGGCAATCTCGGTCTGTACCGTCGCCCGGAAGTACGTCTCTTGATTGCCTTTCTACGATCGGTCGCAGATTTTCGTGATAGCAGCAGTCTCTATTATCTGGCAAGCTCGGAGCTTTATCGGGTCCCTGTCGAATACCTCTCGTATTGTATGAACCTGGCCCGCCGGAGAAACAGCAGTCTTTACGAGATTGTCTCATCTCCGGAAGCAAAGATCGAGACGTCGGAGGCCGCGATTCATCAATTGGTGGAGGATTTAAAAGAAGCCCTTCGCCGTTCCCGCGATGTCGATGCAGGTGTCCTTCTTTATGAGTTTATTCGAAAAAGCGGATTGTTGACACCGCCTCCAGAGCAGATGGGCCTGGTGTGGGAGATGAAAATAAAAAACATCGCCCGTTTTTTTAGTGAAATCAAGCGGCTTTTGCAATTTTCCGAAACGCTCCATGATGTCGTCTGGCAGATAGATCTCTTGTTGAGAGCGGGACATGATCCCCCTTCCTCCGAAGCCGATGAGGATGCCAATTCGGTATCCGTGCTGACCGTTCACAAGGCAAAGGGCCTGGAATTTGACACCGTTTTTATGGTGGGATTGGCGGAGGGGAAATTCCCAAGCCGAAAACGGGGCGAGACACTGGAGCTTCCGCTTGCGCTGATTCAGGAAGAAATCCCAGAAGGGGATGTCCATATTCAGGAGGAAAGGCGGCTCTTCTACGTTGGGATGACCCGGGCCAGACGTGCGCTTTATCTAACCAGTGCCCGCGATATTGGAACCTCCCGGGACCAAAAGGTAAGCCCCTTTGTGTTGGAAGCGCTCAACCTTCCGCTTCAGGCCGTAAAAACGGTGGTCGTTTCTCCCCATGAAGCCATTGCCCGTCATGGGATGATCGAGAAAAAAGTAGAACCGGTTCATACCGTAAAATCCGATGAACCGCGCTCCCTGACTTATTATCAGATTGATGATTATCTCACCTGTCCACTGAAGTACAAGTACAGCCATATTTTAAAGGTTCCAATCTATCAACATCATAGCGTGATCTACGGCAGCGCGATGCACCAGGCGGTCGCGGCCTATCTGATGGCCAAAAGAGACGGTCAACAGATTTCCTTCCCGGATATGTTGGCTGTCTTCCAGCGGGCGTGGCGGGGCGAGGGGTTTCTTAGCCGGGAACATGAGGAACAGCGATTTGCAGAAGGCCATGCGGTACTTCGGCGATTCTACGACCGGCATGAGGCGACGGATGTCCGGCCAACGCATATTGAGAAGGAGTTCTACTTCTTCTTTGAAAATATCCGAATAACAGGACGGTGGGACCGGTGCGATGACATCGCGCATGCGGGTGGAAAGAGAGGAATCATCATTGATTATAAAACGTCCGAGACTCAAGATCAGAAGGGGGCGGACAAAAAAACGAAAGAGAGCCTCCAGTTGTCATTGTATGCATGGGCCTATGCGGAGACGTTTGGTCAACTTCCAATACGGGTGGAACTTCATTTTCTGGGGTCGGGGCTGGTTGGCACCGCGGTGAAAGGAGAAAAGGAGCTAGGGGAAATAAAGGAGAAGGTACGCACGGTTGCCGCAGGGATAGGCGCGGGAGATTTCCTGGCCAGGCCTACCTATATGGCCTGTCGTTACTGTGCGTATCAGGATATTTGTCCTTATACGGCCCAACCGGTGTAAGGCCGAAAAGGTTTATCTATGTTGTATCAAGACCCAACAAACAGGCTGTTAGAGGTAAGGCCCCATCTGATACCGGGTGGGTACTCTTTCGGACTCCCCTGCGGCCTTGATGATACCAAATTTTTCTTCGTATCGCTGAATATTCTCCTGTAAGGCGGCGAGGAGGAGCTTGGTATGCGCCGGAGTGGAGAGAATGCGCGCACGAACCTTGGCCTTTGGCGCCTGTGGTTGGACGTATATGAAGTCGAGAACGAACTCCGTTTCGGTATGCAATACCAACGCCAGGTTGACATACGTTCCCTGCGCCGTGGGATCATCGATTTCAATCTGGATCTGGACGGGTTGTTGTGGTGTCGACATGGACCATCCTTGGTTTTAAGGGTAAGGGGTTTTTAATTAAAGAGTAGCTGTTTCCCCGCGATCGGTTCGGCAGGCGTTATTTCCCCGTTTTTGGAATCGATCATGCTTTCTTGGCCTGCGCTCAAGAGGCGATCTCCGAGTCGGTCGAGTTTTTTTACGGCGTCGTCATATTTTCCCCTTGCGTTGGAAATGTGACTCCCCACGACGTCAAAGTCTTTCTTAAACTTATCGAAATCTCCACCCAGCTGCTGTAAGCGTTGGTGAATCTCCTTTGCTGATTTCTCAATATGTAATCCCTTGAAACCGAGGATAATCACTTGTAAATAGGCGTAAAATGAGTTTGGAGAAACGGGAATCACCCGTTTAGCAAGGGCATAGCCGCATAGACTGTTGTTGTCCCCGGATGCCTCATCCTTGATGATGGTTTCGTAGTAGACATTCTCTGCCGGAATATACATCAAGGCAAAATCATAGGTCCCCTCGTCGGGAAGAATATATTTGGATGCGATATGATCCACATGTTTTCGGACGTCCGAGAGGAACTTGCGGCGGTGGCCCTTTTTCTCCTCGTCTGTCACGCTTTCCACAATCTTTCTAAAGTTTTCAAGGGGAAATTTTGAATCGACAGGAACAAGTCCTGGCCCCAATTGAATAATGGCATCGACCGCCTCATTGTTTTTGAAACGATACTGCAAGGAGAAATGTGAAACCGGGAGGACTTGAGAGAGAAGATCGCCCAGAAAAAGCTCGCCAAGCGTACCACGCAGTTTGGGGGCGCGAAGGATTTCCTGCAGGCTCGAAATGTTTTTCCCAACCTCATAGACCTGTTGGGTGGCCTTGGTTAATTCGCCCAGATTTTGTTTAACTTCCCCCACCACGCGCGCGGCATTATCCAACCGGTTTCCAATCTGGCCGGTTGTGGCGGTCAGTTGCTGATTCACAGAGGAAAGCTGATTATTGACCTGCGCGGACATTTGGGAGAGTTGCTGCTGCATCAAGCTGGTATTACTTGAGAGGGAGTCCGAAAGGTGCTGGCGAAGCTGATCAAGCTGTTGCTGCATGAGAAGAAAACTGGGATCAGGGGGACGATGAAACGACCGGATCAGAAGGAAGAGAGAAACAGCCACTGCCAGTAGAGATAAAATAAGAACGCCTGTTTCCATTCTATATACCCTAATACCGGCCCATTACTACCGAAATTGTCATCCAAAGTCAATGTCGATACCAGGTGAAGGTCAAAGATCGGAAGGGACCCTCTCCAGCGACATCCGGTCAGATGTTTCTGTACGGCCATATCCCTAGCAGGCGGTATCGCTTTTTCAGAAATGGGCTGCCTGAGAACGAAGCTTCTGAATAGCCGTCTTGACAATGGCAAGCGGGACGAACATCCCCCCCGCGAGGGATCCGACAGCAAATCGGGCGAGGAAAAGGAGCCTGCTCTGACGAGAAGAGGTTTTTTCGCGGAGAGATTCTTTGGGCGTGGATGTGGACGAAACCCATGGAGATACACCAGGTTTTGGCTTCCTTCCCACAATGGAGATGCCGTAGTCTTCTTCTTTGACCCATTTTGGACGGAGAAAAATATACTGGATGTCGACAAAACCGGCTTGGCGATACCAGTTGATATATTCCTCGCATCTCGGAAAGAGCATAAAGGTCTCTGCGACAAAACGCGCAAGTCGGTGTTTCGGTTTTAAAGGCCCGATGATTGTGGCAAGACCGTCTACCTTAAGAACTCGGTAGGCCTCCGCAATCGCCCTCTGCGGATCCGGCCAGTATTCAATACTTCCCGAGGAAACATACCTGTCAAAACGGTCCGTCTCCCAGGGAAGTTGTTCCGCATCTCCCAAGCAAAAATGGACACCGAGCAACGTCGCTTTTTTCTTTGCCTTCGCCTGCTGATGATCTGATTGGTCTAAGGCATGCACATTTTTGGTATCGACAAATTGGACAATCCCCTCTGTGGCAAAACCGGTCCCCGCCCCGACATCAACCACCTCCAAATCGCGGCGATTTAAATCGGCAAGCTTTAACCCCTGATCCCGCATAATCGGCGTGTAGAAAAGAGGGTTGACGTAACGATCATAAACCATCGAGAGGTACCGATAGAACCAGTAGGCCTCTTCCTTATGTTGGAGAAACCGCATCTTTCAACCCCTCCTAGAAGTCTTCTCCAAAAGCCACTTTCCCCGAGACGCCGACTTGATAGGCAGAAACACGGCGCTCAAAGAAATTTGCCAATTCCTGCACGTCCTGGAGATCCATAAAACTAAAAGGATTCTTCGATCCATAGATAGGGGCAATGTCCAGGACTAACAGTCGTCTATCGGCAATAAATCCAAGGTACTGACGCATATCGTTAAACGACATGCCTGCCACTCCCTCGCTTAAGATATCGCTGGCAAAAGCGAGCTCACAGTCGACCGCCTCACGGACCATGGTGGCGACACGTTGTTTTAAATTCGCATCAAAAATAGACGGATCCTCTTTGCACACGGTCGAAATAACCTCGTACGCAAATGCAATATGGGCGCTCTCATCGCGAAACACCCAGTTGGTCCCCGCGGCAAGCCCATTTAGTAAACCCTTGCTCCGCAAGAAGTAGACATAGGCGAAGGCGGCGAAGAAAAAAAGCCCTTCGATACATGAGGCAAAACAGATGAGGTTTAAGAGGAAATTTTTGCGATCTTCTCTCGTGCGGATTTCAGTCAGATTGTTAATGGAATCGATCCAGTTAAAACAAAAGTTGGCCTTTTGCTTGATCGATGGAATATTGTCGATGGCGGCGAAGGCCTGCACACGCGCTTCCTGATCGGGAAGGTAGGTGTCCAAGAGGGTAAGATAGAACTGGACATGCAACGCCTCTTCATATAGTTGGCGCGAAAGATACATACGCGCCTCCGGCGAATTAATATGTTTATACAGGTTAAGAACCAGGTTGTTCGAAACGATGGAATCTCCTGTTGCAAAAAAGGCCACCAACCGATTGATTAGATGTCTCTCCGCCCGTGTCATTCTGATCAGCAAATCGGTGATGTCTGTCGAAAAATCAACCTCATCAACCGTCCAAGTATTCTTGATGGCAGATTTATACATCTCATAGAACACTGGATATTTCATGGGACGGAGCGTTAGATTCATGCCTGGATCTAAAATCATTTCTACCTCCTTACTACTAAGACACCATCGTAGATAAGCACTATATATAGTGAGCCATGATATGGCTAACACTATTTATTGTCAAGAGGAGAAATTATATCAACCAGACTTGATCACTTTTCTGGATCTAATACAGGCAGTGCAGACCGAAATTCGTTTGACAGCCTTCCCCCATATAACCCGAATCGTTTGCAGGTTCGGTTGAAACATCCTTTTGGTCTTATTATTGGCGTGGCTGACCCTGTTCCCAACCTGGCCTCTTTTCCCGCAGATTTTGCAAGCCATCCCTTGATCCCCGTTTGATAAAAGCAGGGCCCTATGCTACCATTGATCGCCCTTATTGGCAAGGGAAAATACGCGAAAAAATACGCGAAATTCATGCCCATCCAAAACATAGAGAACACCGGGTTTCAGTGGTGCCTCCCTATTCAATACTTGAAAGGTTTCGGACCCAGACGCGCTATCCTTTTTAAAAAGCTCGGCGTAGAGACCATCGAGGACCTTCTCTATTTCATCCCCTATCGGTACGAAGACCGCACGGTCCTAAAGAAAATTGGGCATCTTCAGGTCGGAGAAGATCAAACCATTCTGGCAGAAATCAAGACCGTATCGCTTATTGAAACGCCCCGAAAAAGAATGAAGATCGTTACTATCGCCGCATCGGATGAAACAGGGATCATTCACGCCAAGTGGTTCAACCAACCGTATATGAAAGAGGTTTTTAAAAAGGGTGAACAGGTTATGCTGAGCGGAAAGGTCAGGGAAAATCTTTATGGGGGATACGGGCTTGAAATGGAGAACCCTCAATACGAAAAAATGGAAAAAGACGAACCCTCTCTCCATATGGGTTGCATTGTTCCGATCTATCACGAGACGAAAGGATTGACCAGCCGGCAAATACGGTCTTTGATGAGACAGACCTTAGATCAATATGCGTTCAGAATTCCGGAAATACTTCCGGGTTCGGTAATCTCCAATCACCACTTGTCCCCTCTTCGGGAAGCGATCGTAGAAATCCATTTTCCCTCCAAGGGGGCTGACCTATCACTTTTAAACTCCGGCAAGAGTCTTGCCCACCACCGTCTTTGTTTCGACGAGTTTTTTCTGCTCCAGATTGGGCTTGCCATCCGTAAACGGAATGCGACCGAAAAGAAAATCGGAATCGCCTTTACCACAACAGGGCCCCTCACCCAACAGCTGCGCACCCTTCTGCCGTTTAAACTGACCGATGCACAGGAGCGGGTCTTGTCTGAAATCAAAAAGGATATGGCATCCCCCTATCCCATGAACCGTTTGCTGCAGGGCGATGTTGGTTCGGGAAAAACGCTGGTAGCTCTAATGGCGATTTTAATTGCCATTGAAAACGGCTATCAGGCGGCCCTGATGGCCCCTACCGAGATTTTGGCGGGGCAGCATTATTTATCGCTGATGGATTATCTCAAAACGCTTGGGAAAACCGTTGCCCTGCTCACAAGCGATATGAAGAAGCGGGAGAAGGACGATATTTTAAGAAAAGTTGAATCAGGAAAAACCGACCTGGTCATCGGAACCCATGCCTTGATTCAAAAGGACGTCCGATTCAGGAAATTGGGTCTTGCGGTTGTGGACGAACAGCATAAGTTTGGCGTCCTGCAACGGGCAGAGCTGATTCAAAAGGGATACCGGCCCGACATCCTCATTATGACGGCAACCCCTATCCCGAGAACCCTGGCCCTTACGTTGTATGGCGATTTGAATCTCTCCACGATTGATGCGCTTCCACCGGGGCGATCGCCTATCCAGACCTCTCTCTTTTATGAGAAGCAGCGCAAACAGATCTACCAACTACTGGAGAATGAACTGGCAAAGGGAAGACAGGCCTATGTGGTCTGTCCATTGGTGGAAGAATCGGAAAAGATCGATTTAAAAGCGGCCGTTACAATGTCAACCCTGCTGAAGGAAACTTTTCCCAATCGTCGCATTGATCTCATTCATGGCAGACTTAAAAGGGAAGAGAAAACGGCCATCATGGACAGACTCAAAAAAGGCTTAATTGATCTCTTGGTCGCCACCACCGTCGTCGAGGTTGGGATTGACGTACCGAATGCAACGGTCATGTTGATTGAACATGTCGAACGTTTGGGTCTGGCGCAATTACATCAGCTTCGAGGCCGTGTTGGACGTGGAGCGGAGAAATCCTATTGTTTCTTGATAGCTGGCTATCCTATTTCTCAAGACGGAAAACGTCGTCTCGAAGCGATGGTAAAGAGCAATGATGGTTTTTATCTTTCTGAGGTTGATCTAAAAATAAGGGGTCCAGGAGATTTTTTTGGGACACGTCAATCTGGAATACCGGAATTAAAAGTTGCAAGCCTGGTTCGGGATGCAGCGATTTTGGAATCTGCGAGGCGAGAGGCTTTTGAATGGATCCAACGTGATCCCGCGTTAAGCAACCAGGAAAGCCTTCCGATCCGTTCCTCCATGGAGAGGAAGTGGAAGGCGGAATGGGCCTGTTTACAGACCGAATAAAAGGTGTTTATGGCGTTTTCTTGGAAAACTTCGTTACAGAGATGGTTAGACCCGCTTCCAACACGATGGAAAGAGGACCTCATGCGAGGCATTAAGATGATCCAACCAGCAGCAGCTTCTATCTCAGACAAAACCCTTGTTGAAATCGAGCTCATGCGACTTCGCTATCGCCTTGAAAGAATTCATCGAAAATTAAATGAAGCCTATCAGACCTTCGGAAGAAGGATCATGGAACATTGGGAGCAGACTCCAGTTATCACGGAAGATGAGAAAAAACATTTATTACATCGGATCAACCTTTTATTAAAGGAACAAGAAAAGATCGTCAGCCAGATACAC
>SBBT01000125.1 GCA_005239595.1 Candidatus Troglogloeales bacterium
GAAGTGAGGACGCATAGTGGGAAGTATTGCTATGGGAAGACCCCGATGCAAACCTTCCTGGACTCACGAACGATAGCAGAAGAAAAAAGGATCGGTTATAACTTACAGTCAGCAGCATAGAAAAAAGGGGGAATTGTCAGATTAAGCCATAATAAGCCATAATACTTCACTTGACCCTTTACCTTTAATTTCTGTACTATGGCTTGCGATTCTATCCTAAGCTTGGAGTATTTTCGTGGCACGACTGGGCGTCAACGTCGATCATGTGGCAACTCTCCGTGAGGCCAGAAGGGCAAAAGAGCCGAGTCCGGTTATTGCGGCGGTGTTGGCGGAGTTTGCCGGAGCAGACAGCATCGTCGTCCATTTGCGCGAAGACAGGCGGCATATCCAGGAACGGGATGTCCGGCTTTTAAGAGAGCTCCTCCGAACCCGGCTGGACCTGGAGATGGCGGCCACGGATGAAATGATTAAAATCGCCCTCGATATCAAACCGGACCTGGTGACGCTGGTCCCTGAAAGAAGGCAAGAACTGACCACCGAGGGGGGGCTAAACCTGGTCCTCCACCAGGATGAGTTGAAAAAAGCGATCGAGCTTCTCCACGAGGGGGAGATCCCGGTCTCCATTTTTATTGATCCCGATCCAATTCAGATTAAGGGGGCTCAGAAGGCACAGGCTGATATCGTGGAAATCCACACCGGCCGCTACGTCAACAGCAGCGGGCAGAATCGGGAGACGGAGCTCCATCAAGTCTCGGAGGCGGCGAAGCTTGCTTCCAAGCTTGGCATGAGGGTAAACGCGGGACACGGGCTTGACTACAGCAACGTGACCGCCGTTTCCGAACTGCCTGAAATCGAAGAACTCAACATCGGCCACAGCATCATCGCCCGTGCCGCTTTTGTTGGAATAGATCAGGCCGTCCGCGAGATGAAGTCGCTGATCCAACCCAAAACGCATTGATGAAATAATGACCCAAATAGACTCATGATCGCCGGTATTGGGGTTGACCTTGTCAAGATTTCACGCATTCAGGCGGTGGCAGAACGATGGGGAGATGCTTTTTTAAATCGGATATTTACTCCCACCGAACAGAAGTATTCCTTGCGACATCGTTTTCCCCATCGGCATCTGGCGGCGCGATTCGCCGTAAAAGAGGCGGTTCTAAAAGCACTCGGGATCGGCGTCCGGTTTGGCGTTAAATGGAATGAAATTGAGACCGTCAATCATCCAAATGGCGGCCCACAGGTCGTCATGCATGGCAAAGTCCGAAAACTTGCGGATGAGAAGGGCGTTTTAGATGTCTATGCCACCATCACGCACGATGACGATTACGCAATCGCCCAGGTTGTTTTACAACGATAGAAAGCAGACGATGAAGGTTGTCACCGCCCATGAAATGAAATTGCTCGATCAACGCGCATCCGCTGACTACGCCATTCCCTCTCTCTTGCTGATGGAGAACGCGGCGCGGGGGCTTGTGGATCAAATCGAGAGAAAATTCGGAATCCTCCATCAAAAACGGGTGGTTATCCTGGCAGGGTGCGGGAATAACGGCGGGGACGGCCTGGCAGCGGCCCGGCATCTTCGCATGCGGGGGGCCAGGGTCGTCGTCTATCTCTTATCCCCGATCGAAAAGGTGGAAGGCGATGCCAAAACGTCTCTCTGCATCTGGATGCAGTCCGGCGGGATATTACACGATGCCACGCATCTTACATGGAAAAAGTTGGCGGAAGATTTAAAACATAGCGATCTGATCGTCGATGCCCTTTTGGGCACCGGCACAAGCCGTCCCGTCGAGGGAAATTATTCCAGGGCAATTTCACTCATCAATCAGTCAGGAACGCCGACGGTGGCCGTTGATATTCCATCCGGCATCTCGGCCGACACGGGTGAGATTTTAGGCGTTGCGGTCAAGGCCGATTACACCTTCACCATGGGCCTTCCTAAAAGGGGACTTTTCATGCAGGCCGGACTGGAGCATCGGGGCATCTGGGACGTCATTGACATCGGGCTTCCTGCGGCCCTCATTGAGCAATCAGACCCTCCCTGCCAGATGATCTGTCCCTCGGATCTCATCCACCTGATTCCCCCCAGGTCCTTGGGTGCCCATAAGGGCGACTTTGGCCACCTCTTGGTGATTGCGGGCTCCCTCGGCAAACAGGGCGCCGCGATGATGAGCAGCCTCGCGGCTCTTCGCTGTGGCACAGGGCTGGTCACATGCGCCCATCCGATGTCGCTTCATGTCGGCGCCCATCCGATGGAGGTGATGACCTATCCCCTTCCGGAATCACAAGAAGGGACCCTGTCGCTTTCAGCGCTGCCCCTCCTCCTTAAAGCGATGGAGGGGAAAGGTGCGGTCGCCATCGGGCCAGGTCTCTCACGGAACAAAGAAACGGCAAAACTGATACAACATCTCATCATGGAGACGCCGCATCCGATGGTGGTGGATGCCGACGGCATCAATGCCCTCGCCTTGGATCTTTCCATCCTAAAGAGAAAAAGGGGCGAATTGATTTTAACCCCCCATCCTGGGGAAATGGGACGTTTAATCGGAAAGGGATCGGAGGCCGTCCAAAAAGACCGTTTTAAAATCGCAACGGACTTTGCGCAGAAGTGGGGGGTCACCCTCATCTTAAAAGGGGCGCATACCCTCATCGCCACACCGGATGGCCAAATCCGGATCAACAACACCGGAAACCCGTGGATGGCGACTGCCGGCACGGGAGACGTCTTAACCGGTATGATTGCCGGATGGATTGCCCAGGGAATTTCTCCGGTTGACGCGGCGGGACTAGGGGTCTATCTTCATGGATTGGCGGGAGACCTGGCCAAACAGCCAGGGTTGATCGCTTCAGATCTGATTAAAAAAATACCGGAGGCAATGAAGCGTTTAAAATGACACAAACCCAAATCACCTTGTTCTTCCTCGCTATTATCGTGGTCATCGCAACCGCCATGCTGGTGCATTCCTTTTTGGATAAAAGGCGGATGGCAGGAAATTTTCGCCGTTTTTTATCAAGGCTTCCACGCGGCATCACACAAGGATCCATAACCCAGGAAAACCCGCTGGCCTATCCCCAACTGTCTGTCAACGTAAACGGACGAACGCTCTATTTCTTCTTCACCGTCGTGAAGGTTGGAAAGCAGCAGATCTTATATTGCATCTATAGCCTCGCTGCTGCGATTAAGGCCGATCTTCTCCTGCTAAAATCCGATCGGTATAAACCTGCCGACCTCTCCGAGACAGTCCTTTTGCCGGAGATTAATCCACAATATCAGGCGCGCTCTCACCATCCTGAAGCGGCCACGACATTATTAACCCAGGTCCACATAAACGACTACCTCAAGGAATTGGACGAATTCGCAACGCTTCAGATCGGTCCGGATGCCTTGGTGGCGGGGAAACCTTACGACGGTATTTCCGATACCGAGCCTGAAAATATACTAAGGAATATCAACGCATTGGAGGGCATGGCAAAGGGGGTAGAGCAATGTCCCGTATAACGGCCTCCCAAAAAAAAGAAGCGCGATTGACCATCGCGAGTTCCGCGCCGGATGAAACATTCGAGCTTGGGAGAGAAATCGGGGCACGCGCAACAGGGGGCGATGTAATCGGGCTGATCGGACCGCTTGGCGCGGGGAAGACCCAGTTGGTCAAAGGCCTCGCCAGAGGCTTGGGGGTGTTGGATCCCTATATCAACAGCCCCACTTTTGTTCTTGTGCATCCTTATCAGGGGCGCCTCCCCTTCTATCATCTCGATCTCTTCCGCATCGAGAAAGAGACCGCATGGCTTTCAGAGTATATCGAGATGGAAGGGGTTTGCGCGGTGGAGTGGGCAGACAGAGGCCTCCTTTATCTCCCGGAAGATCGTCTGACGGTTAAAATGCGTTATGCCGGAGGAGATCGGCGAGAAATTACGCTCACCACCTCCGCCCCCCATTTTACAGAGTGGATCGAGGAGCTGAAAGGGTCGTATCGATGGAAAATCGTCGCACATTAGCGTCGCTCGCCAGGGGACTGCTGGCAAAAGTCTCCTGGTATCAGGAGATGGGGATTGAAGAAATGAAAGTTCCACCTCACACACCGCTGACACTCGAAGAAATCCGGACACAATTAGGAGACTGTCAGCGCTGTAAACTCTGTGCGACGAGAAAAAACATCGTCTATGGATCGGGCGATCCCCATGCCGCGCTGATGTTTGTGGGGGAAGGCCCCGGTGAAGAGGAAGATCTGCAAGGATTGCCGTTCGTCGGACGGGCGGGACAGCTCCTCACGGATATGATTAAGGCGATGGGTCTTACCCGAGAAGAGGTTTATATTGCTAATATTATTAAATGCCGGCCGCCTAAAAACCGGAATCCTCAACCCGATGAAATACTCTCCTGTGAGCCGTTCCTCATGAAGCAGATTCAGGCGATCCGCCCAAAAGTTATCTGCGCCCTGGGAACCTTCTCCGCACAGACACTGCTTCAAACCAAACTGCCGATCTCCGCCCTCCGAGGAAAATTTCATGATCTTGGCGGGATAAAAGTCCTTCCAACTTTTCATCCCGCCTATCTCCTTCGCAGCCCAGGGGAGAAACCAAAGGTCTGGGAGGATTTGCAAAAAATCATGGCGGAATTAAACCTTAAAAAACCAGAAAAGAAGAACTCCCCGTCATGAAACAGCTTTGGGCCCCCTGGCGAATCGATTACATCAAAAGTGAAAAACCGCCGGGCTGCATCCTTTGCGCGAAGCTAAAAGAGAAGAAAGATCGGGCCAACCTGGTTCTGATGAGGGGGAAACACGGCTTTGTATTAATGAACCTCTACCCGTACAGCAACGGCCACCTGATGGTCTCTCCCTACCAACACACCTGCACAATCGAAGAACTTTCCGACGAGGTCATCACCAATTTAATGCAGATGGTCAGACGGTCTATTCTGGCGCTGAAAGAATCGTTTAAACCGGAAGGGATTAATATCGGATTAAACATCGGGAAGGCCGCCGGCGCCGGCATTGATGACCATCTTCATTTTCACATCGTTCCCCGTTGGGGAGGAGACACCAATTTCATGACGGTAACGGCCGAAATACGGGTTATTCCAGAGGATATTCTTAAAACCTACCAACAACTTAAACCGTACTTTAAGAGTCCTTTGTGATTCGCCTCATTTTCCTCGCGGCAATTCTCTCCCTGCTCGCAGCTTTTTCCTTCTTCAATCATGAAGAAAAGATATCGATTGTCCTCTTTTTTGGGAATGTCTCCAAAAAAATCTCGCCGGCCACGCTGGCCGTCTCAGCCTTTGTGGCAGGGATGCTTCTGTCGGCATGCATCACCGCGCCGAGTTGGATTAAGGTGCTGTTAAAACAACGGCGGCAAATGAAACGGATCGAACAACTGGAAGAAGAACTCGATAAAACCCGCGCCGCGGCACGCGATAACGTGCGTTCCCCTTCCCCATTCAGGAAACCGTCAGACGACCTCTCAAACGACGTATAAATTGGGATATGGGCAATGAACGATAAGACCCCCCTCATGAAGCAGTATCTCGCGGTAAAGGGCCAAAACCCGGACGCCATCCTCTTCTTCCGCGTCGGAGATTTCTATGAAATGTTTTTTGAGGATGCCGTTACCGCATCAAAGATCTTGCAGATCACCCTGACGTCTCGCGATAAAAACAAGGAAAACGCAGTGCCCCTCTGCGGCGTCCCCGCGCACGCCGCCTCCGGTTATATCGCAAAGCTTCTCAAATCCGGACACGCGGTCGCCATATGCGAACAAGTGGAAGAGAGCCGGGGTAAAGGGATGATGCAACGCGAGGTGGCGCGCGTGATCACCCCCGGGACGGTCATTGAACCGGCCCTTTTATCCCCCAAAGAGAACCACTATGTCGCCGCGCTAAAATGGGGGAGCTCCTTGCGCGAGATCGGGCTTGCCTATCTGGACCTCTCTACCGGCGACTTTTGTATGGATGCTGAAACCTCATGGGATCAGACACACGACGCCCTGTCTAAAATCTCGCCCAAGGAGGTCATCCTCGCATCCAATCTCGCAGACTCCAGAGAAGCACACACCCTAAAGGCGCGCTGGCCGATCCGCCTGGCCGATCCCGCTTTCTTTACGAGGGAGCGGGCCGAAGCGGCGTTGACCTCCCATTTTAAAGTCCACGCCCCGTCCGTCCTGGGAGAAGGAATCGGGCTGACCGCGGCGGGTGCGCTTCTATGCCATGTCCAGGCGACCCAAAAGGGGGCGGTCAGCAACATCACATCGCTCCACTTTAATCCCTCAAAGGAATATATGCGTCTCCCGGCCCTCACGCAATGCCATCTGGAGCTTACGCCCACATCGGGCGAGCGGCGGACGACCCTCTTGGACGTCCTCGATAAAACGGTCACGGCGATGGGAGGGCGCCTTTTAAGGACATGGCTGCTTCACCCTTTGATCTCGCCGGAGAAAATAAAGCAGCGCCAGGATGCGGTCGCTTCCCTTTACGAGGACCTCTCCCTTCGGATGCGCCTTCGGAATCTTCTCAAAGAGGTCTCTGATCTGGAGCGTCTCATCGGACGGATCAGCCTGAACGCCGCGCAACCGCGCGACCTGATCTCGCTGAAAGAATCGGTCGCCCTCCTTCCGGAGATTCAAAAAGAGGCCGCGCCTCTTCTGGCCCTCTTTCCGGACCCGCCGTGGGATAATTTGGAGGAGGTCTTCCATCTGATTGACGATACCCTTGTCCCCCATCCTCCCCTCTCGTTTAAAGAGGGCGGCCTCATTAAAGAAGGATACGCGCCAGAGATTGACGATCTGCGTCGCTTTCAAAAAGAGGGAAAATCGCTCCTGACACAAATGGAGCAGGCAGAGCAGCAACGGACGGGAATTGATTCTCTGAAAATCCGCTACAATCAGGTCTCCGGGTACTACATCGAGGTTTCGGAGGCCCGCCTGAAAAAAATACCTGAAAACTATATTCGGAAACAGACGTTAACACATACAGAGCGTTTTACCACATCCGAACTGATGGGACTGGAGGCAAAGCTTTTTGGGGCGGATGAAACCATCCTATCACTTGAACGGACCGCTTTTTTTTCCATCTGCCGCGCCCTTTCACAACAGGCCTCGCGAATACAGGCGATCGCAAAAGTGCTCGCGCTGCTTGATCTGCTATCCACGTTGGCGGAGGTAGCCCATTTTAATCATTACATTCGCCCGCAAATTGACGATAGCCTTACCATCCGCATCATCGAAGGAAGACACCCGGTCCTCGAAACGCTGAATGAGACGTATGTCCCAAACGATACGACGCTGGATGCCGCTTCTCATCGATTGCTCATTTTTACAGGCCCCAACATGGCCGGAAAATCAACGCACATGCGGCAGGTCGGCTTAATCGTGCTGATGGCCCAGATGGGGAGTTTTGTCCCCGCACGCGAGGCAACCATTGGGATGGTCGATCAAATCTTTACCCGTGTCGGGGCGCAGGACAACCTCAATTTGGGGATGAGCACCTTCATGATGGAGATGACCGAGATGGCCCATATCCTGCGCCATGCCACATCAAAAAGTCTGTTGATATTAGATGAAATCGGCAGGGGGACCAGCACCTTTGACGGCATGAGCATTGCCTGGGCCATTGCAGAATATGTGCACTCGAAACTCACGGCGCGCACCCTTTTTGCCACACATTATCATGAGCTCACCCGTCTGTCGGACACCCATGAAGGGATTCGCAACTTTCAGGTGCTGGTGCGTGAATGGAACGATGAGATTATATTTTTAAGAAAAATCGTGGAAGGAGGTGCCGACAAGAGCTACGGCATCCAGGTTGCGCGACTTGCAGGGCTTCCTCCTGAAATCATAAAACGGGCGCAAGACCGCTTAAAAGAGCTGGAAGAACAATCGTGGATCCCCCGATCCGCTCCAAAACCACCCGATCTCTTTCTCTCGATCACGCACCCCATCCTTGAGGCGCTCAAACGGACCGATCCAATGAATCTCACACCGCTTGAGGCACTTTCCATTCTCGCTGACTTGGCAAAACAGGCAAAGGGGGAAGACTAGGCGGTCCCCTTCTTCTTCGGTTTATCCCGAACAGGCCAGGTAAATTCGCGCGACAGGTAATGCCCCTCTTTAAGGAGCCTTGTCACGGTTGCCCCCGGCAGGGGTTGGCAGAAGAGATTTCCCTGTATGGCGTCGCATTGATGCTTCTCTAAAAATGCGAGTTGCAGATTATTTTCCACCCCCTCTGCAATCACCTTCAGATGCATCGAATGCGCCATGGAAATGATCGCGACGGTCAAATCTTCACTGTTATCGTGGTTTTTTCCAATCCCCTCAATAAAGGACTGGTCGATCTTTAGCCAATCAAGCGGAAACCGTTTTAGGTAAGCGAGCGAGGAGACGCCTGTGCCAAAATCGTCAACGGCAAGGCTCACCCCCAGCGCGGCGAGAGCATCAAGCACCGCGACACTGTTCTCTATATCTGAGACGGTGCAGCCTTCCGTAATTTCAACCCCAAGAAATTCCGCAGTCAAGCCTGTCTCCTGCAACACCCTCTTTATAAGCTCAATCAAGCCTTTGTTCTGAAATTGGCGGAACGAAAAGTTAACCCACATCCGAAACGGCAAAGATCCCGACGCGCGCCAAGACGCGTTTTGCGTGCAGGCAGTCCTCAAAACCCATTCTCCAACTTGCAGGATAACGCCGGTCTCCTCCGCCATGGGAATAAACTCTTTTGGAGCAATGCGGCCCTTTCGGGGATGAAGCCAGTAGAGAAGGGCCTCCGTCCCCATCACCTTTTTCGATTCTAATGACACCAACGGTTGATACTGAACTCTAAACTCATGGCGCTCCAACGCCCGCCGCAAATCGGAATCCAGTTGCAAAAACTGTACAGCACGGGTGCGCATCTCGCCGTTATAAAACTCATAACGCCCCTTTCCAAGGGTCTTGGCGCGGTACATCGCAAGGTCGGCGTCCCGAAGAAGCTCTTCCGGGGTATCATAGTTTTGCGAACTTAAGGCAATTCCTATGCTGACATCGGTATAAATCTCCCGGGCATTGACCGTAAACGGCAGCGTTACTTCCTGACGGATACGGGTGGCGATCCGCGTCACATCCCCCACGTCCCGAATATCTTCCGTCAACATCGTAAACTCATCTCCCCCAAAACGCGCGACAAAATCTCCCGGACGAAGAATGGCCTCCAACCTCCGCCCAATTGCCACCAGAAGCTGATCGCCCATCTCATGTCCCAGGCTGTCATTAACGGTCTTAAAGCGATCAACGTCGAGAAAAAGGACAGCAAAACCTTCCGTTCCTTTCCATTTCAATCTCGAAATCGCCCTCTTTAGCCTGTTCATAAAAGCGAGACGATTCGGGAGATTGGTCAACGAATCGAAGAAAGCCCCCCTTTCCAGGAGATCGGCATCCCGCTTTCTTGCAGTAATGTCAGATTGAGACCCGGCCATGCGGTACGCCGTCTTCCCTTTATCCCAAAGCGCCATGCCGCGGGCAAGCATCCACCGATAGGTTCCATCTTTGTGCAATAAGCGGTATTCGCTCTCAAAATAAGGGGACTTTCCCTCAAGATGAGTCGTCATGTCCCTCTTTAACCGTTCACTGTCATCGGCATGGACCCGGCTCCACCACTCAGACAGTCGGTTTCCAATCTCACCCGCTTCATATCCCAACATCGCCTTCCAGCGCTCGGAATAGTACACCTCGTTGGTCTGTATATTAAAATCCCAAATCCCGTCACGGGAGCCTTTTACGGCAAGCTCATACCGCTCTCTGCTTTCACGAAGCGCCTCTTCCACATTTTTGCGATCAATGGCGTACCGCATCGAACGTTCCAGCAACATGGCGCCGGTCTGGCCTTTGACGAGATAGTCCACGGCGCCCGAGTGCATCGCCTCCAGATCGAGATGATGCCCCCCCTGTCCCGTCAATAATATCAAAGGGGCCTGGCAGCCATTGGCAATCGCCTCCCGTATCAGTTCCAATCCGTTACGGGAGCCCAGATTATAATCGATAAGGTAAACATCATGCTCCCGCCGGCCTATCGCCGCGAGCGCAGCATCATAGTCCGACGCCCACTCAAACTGAAAGCGGCTCCCTTCCGTCTCGGAAATAAGGCTGCTGGTGATGATAAAATCATCTTCGTCGTCATCCACCAGGAGGACCTTTACGAGATTCTGATCCATCTCAATCTCCTACTTTTACGGCCGGCAGCTCAACAATCTCAAACCAGTAGGTCCCCAATACCTTCATTAAATCGACCAGCGCGCCGAAAGTCACCGGCTTGGTAATGAAAGAATTTGCGCCCAGATCATAGCTCCGGAAAACGTCTTCCTCCGCCTTGGAGGTCGTGAGAATAATCACCGGAATCTGCCGTAAGGAACTGTCGGACTTCATTTCCATCAGGGCCTCGCGACCGTCTTTTTTGGGCATATTCAGATCAAGCAGGATGAGACCCGGCCGGGGATACTCTACCGGATCGGTGTATTTGCCCCGATGGTAGAGATAATCCATCATCTCCTCGCCATCCTCCACTGTTTGCAGGTTGTTGGCCAGCCTGTATTCGGAAAGGCCGTTTCTCACCAGCATCCGATCATCCGGATCGTCATCCACCAAGAGGATGGTAATCGGTTTTCCCTGGTTTCTTATCATATCTCTCCTCCTTTAGCTTGTTGGGTGGGTATGACGGTGATAAACGTCGACCCTTCATTTATCTTACTTCTTGCCGTAACGCTCCCTTTGTGATGATCAGCCACCTTTTTACATATGGCCAGGCCAATGCCGGAACCGGCATAACTGCTTCGACCATGCAGGCGCTTAAAAATAACGAACATCCGATCGAGATGTTTTTCATCAAATCCAATTCCGTTGTCTTCTACCATAAGCTGAACAGAAGGGGCTGCGACGGCCTCCCCTCCGGGGGAGGCTTTCCTGTCACCATCTAGGATCACACTGCTGATCTTGATGACCGGCGGCACCCCAGGCCGCCGATATTTGATCGCATTGCTGACAAAGTTCTGAAACAACTGGTACATCATAACCGGCTCCGCCTCAATCGTTGGGAGGTCTCCCACTTCCACGCGCCCTCCCGCCTCTTTAATCATTGCATCCAGATCGGATAAGACCTCCCGCACCACCTGCTTTAGATCAACCAATCTAAACGATTGCACCTGGGTAACAACATTGGAATAGGACAGAAGGTCCGTGATGAGGGTCTGCATCCGTTTCACCGCATTGACCATTCTTTCGAGATAGTCGTGCCCTTCAGGGGGAAGATGCTTGCCATACTTGATCTTCAAGAGATCCCCAAACGACGTGACCTTCCGGAGCGGCTCCTGAAGGTCATGGGAAGCTACAAAGGCAAAATCCTGCAACTCCCGATTACTTTGCTCCAGCCTGGCGGTAAACGCCTTTAATGTTTCCTCGGCCGCCTTGCGATTGGTAATATCATGGACAAACGCGCTAAAGACATAGGTCTCACCCAGGTGAATCGGCACAATCCGCAACTCCACGGGAAACTCATGGCCATCTTTGTGGAGGGCCGTCATTTCAACCCGTTTATTTAAAACCGGTCCTTCTCTCGTCGCAAAAAACCGCTCTATCCCCTGCCGGTGCATCTCGCGATATTTAGGCGGAATGATCATGTCGGTCAACATCCTGCCGACAGCCTCTGAACGAGACCAACCGAATGTCGTTATCGCCTGCAGGTTCCAATCGATCACGACGCCGCTTGCATCGATAGAAATACAGGCATCGTAAGCGGTCTCCACCGTCAAACGGGCCCTCTCCTCACTTATTCTAAGCTGTGTAATGACCTTCTTCAGTTCGATAATTTCAGAGAGAAGCTCCTCCTTAGAACACCGGGTCAGCTTCGCCTCCTCCTCATCCATCCCCATCTATCTCTCCTTGCCCCTTATCATACAGGACGCCGTCACCTTTACCCCCATCCATATTATCATACCACACCTGTATAAAACCTGCATATTATTCCACCCTTTTGTACGCCATACCATCTAAGTTTTAGAACTATACCAATTTTTTAAGGTTTTGCAAAGCCCCTGTTTGTAAGGTGTTGTAACAAGGATGTTGTAACAAGGTTGTAACAAGGAGCCTTGTAACAAAGGACCTTGTAACAAAGGCCTATTTGACAAACGATTCCATTTCTTAGTATGGTGGAAACTTGAATTGGTGCAGTCAAGCTCACGTATTTTAAGGGAAAAACCTGTGAAGCTTCATACGATTGAGGATGCGATTTCCGATATAAGAAAGGGGAAAATGGTCATCCTGATTGACGATGAAGACCGTGAGAATGAGGGTGATTTGGTGATCGCTGCCGAGAAGGTTACCCCTGATGCCATTAACTTCATGGCAACGCATGGCCGCGGTTTGATTTGCCTTTCACTGACGGAAGAACGTGCCGAACAACTCCAGCTGACGCCGATGGTACAGGAAAACACCGCTACGTTTGGAACCGCCTTTACGATCTCGATTGATGCGCGTGCCAAGGTGACCACCGGCATTTCCGCGAAGGATCGGGCGACCACTATTTTAACGGCGGTTCACATGGACACGCGTCCTTCTGACCTGGCCCGGCCCGGGCATGTTTTCCCCATTCGGGCGCAGAACGGCGGCGTTTTAAAGCGGGCGGGGCAGACAGAAGGATCCGTGGATCTGGCCCGTCTTTCAGGCCTTTATCCTGCAGCGGTTATCTGTGAGATTATGAACGAAGATGGAACGATGGCCCGTCTGTCCGACCTCATCGAATTTGGGAGTCGACATTGCATCAAGATCGTCAGCATCAAGGCCATTATCAAATACCGGATGAAACGGGAGTCGCTGGTCAATCGTGTGGCGGACGCCCATCTGCCGACGAAATGGGGAGATTTCAGGGCGATTGTTTTTCAAAATGTAATTGACCATCAGTCGCATATTGCATTGGTGAAGGGCGATATTGATGGAATCAAGCCGGTTCTGGTGCGTGTTCACTCCGGTTGTGTAACAGGTGATATCTTTGGGTCAAAGCGTTGTGACTGCGGGGAACAGCTTCATGCTGCGATGGCGATGATCGAAACGGAAAAAGTGGGGGTGCTCCTCTATTTAAATCAGGAAGGCCGCGGCATTGGATTGATCAACAAACTCAAGGCGTATCGGTTGCAAGATATTGGTCGAGACACGGTTGAGGCCAATTTAGATCTTGGATTTAAGGCAGATCTAAGGGACTACGGCATCGGCGCGCAGATCCTGGTCAACCTTGGACTACATAAGATTCGCTTGTTGACCAATAATCCGCGAAAAGTGGTCGGTATCGAAGGCTATGGGCTAACAGTCATGGAGCGGGTTCCGATCGAGGCAACCCCTCACGAAAAAAATGTCCACTATCTTCAAGCCAAAAAGAACAAGCTTGGGCATATATTAAATAAAGTCTAACTGATTTAAGGGAGAGGTTCATGAATGCCAATAAAGTGGAAAGGGGGAAGAAGCGGGGCAAATCTTAGATTTGGAATTGTGGTGAGCCGATTTAATCGCTCTATTACCGATCGGCTATTAAAAGGGGTGCTTCGCGTCTTAGAGGCGCGGGGAACGCGTGCCAGCGACATTGAAATTGCGAGCGTCCCCGGGGCATTTGAGCTGCCTGGGGTTGCAAAGAAGTTGGGGCAACAGGGACGTTTTCATGCCCTGATTTGTCTGGGCGCCGTAATTCAGGGTGAAACACCACACTTTCATTACATCTGTTCGGAAGCCAGCCGGGGAATGGGAGAGGTTTCCCTTCAACTAGGTCTGCCCGTCATTTTCGGTTTACTGACCACAACCACTGTGGAACAGGCGATTGCCCGGTCCGGTGACAAGAGAAATAAAGGTTCGGAAGCCGCAATGGCTGCCATTGAAATGGCCCACCTCTACAAGAATATAAAGTAGAGTCTCCTTCGACGGGGTCGACACCTATGAAGGACTTCAAGATAGAATCAATCTCTGACGGTTATTCCCGGATGTTTTTATCGGGAAGTCGGAACTCTGGCTGCTGAAATTCCATCGGAGTGGTAAACCACGGATCGCTTTGCATTGATGTCGTTACAAGCAGGAATCATGTTATATCGGGAACAGGCGTGTGATTTTTGAAAGAGATGGGACTAAGACGTAACGCAAGAGAATTGGCGCTTCAGGCCCTTTTTCAGATCAGTTTTTCGGAAAACGTGAAGGAGGTGCCCGTTTCTTTCTGGACCGAGAATAAAGCGCAGCCTTCTGTAAAGGCCTATGCGGAAATGTTGGTCGTGGGGGTTCTTCAGCATTTAGATGAGATTGACGCGGTTATTAAAAAGTATACAGAAAACTGGTCGCCGGACCGAATGGCTTTGACTGATCGCAATATTTTGCGATCTTCTACTTTTGAGCTCCTTTATAAGAATACGCCTCCGAAAGTCATGATCAATGAGGCGGTAGACATTGCAAAAAAGTATGGGAATGAGCACTCCGGGGCCTTTGTCAATGGCATTCTCGATCACATCCACCACGACTATCTTCCCTCCGGTGCAGGCGGGTCTATAGGAGATCGTGGATGCGAATCCATCTCTTTAACGGAAAACTGACGGATCTGCGGGGGGAATTATTGGTGGTCACCTGCTTTGAAGATCTTCGGCCGCTTCGCGGGTTTGCCGGAGAGATTGATTGGTACTATGGTGGTATCTTCTCGCGCGTTTTGATGAATCAGACCGGTGCCGGGAAATTCGGCGAGGCGATCCTAATATCGACTCCAGGGCGGATACAGGTGCCGAAAGTGATTTTGGCAGGGGTGGGGCCATGGGATTCATACGATTATCCGCTCTTGTCCGCGTTTGCAAAACGGGTTGTCCAACTGATGAAAGATTTGCGTGTGCGTGCGTGCGCCATCGAGCTGTTTATACCAAAAAAGAATCAGACCAGCCTGATTCTCCTGATAGTCTCTTTTTTGAAGGGAATCGAAGGGATGGGGTACGAGGAGCGACCACTCGACTTTACCTTGATTGTCAGGAAGATTCCCACCGCAGGCCTGCTGCGTCGGGAAGGGGTAAACGGGGAATGTCGCTGGCGCCCCATACGTTAGAGTCGCTGATATGATTGATCGATATTGCCGATCGCAGATGGGGGCCATTTGGGAGCCAAAGCGTCGGTATCAAACGTGGCTTGATATCGAACTCCTGGCATGTGAGGCGATGGTGCAGGAGGGGGTAGTGCCCCCGGCAGTTTTCAAGACCATTCGTGAACGGGCAAAGGTCGATGTCGCACGGATTGATCAACTGGAAAAAGAGGTGCGGCACGACGTCATTGCCTTTCTTTCCTCCATGACCGAAAAAATCGGCCCGGAGGGGCGGTACCTTCATTGGGGGATGACCTCTTCCGACATCCTGGATACCGCACTTTCGGTTTTGATGCGTCAGGCATCTGACTTGTTGATTGATGATATCATCGCGCTTCTTGCCGTTCTAAAGGAGAAGGCCGAGATCTACCGGGAAACCCTGATGATCGGTCGATCGCACGGCATGCATGGCGAACCGACCACCTTTGGCCTGAAAATGGCCCTTTGGTATGCGGAGACGCTAAGAAATCTCCGCCGCATGCGCCAGGCGAAACAGATAATCTCGTTTGGAAAACTGTCAGGGGCGATGGGAACCTATGCCCATATCTCTCCTTTCGTTGAGGAAGAGGTCTGTCGCCGCCTTCATTTAACACCGGAGCCTGTCTCAAACCAGATTGTCCAAAGAGATCGCCACGCCCAATTTATGCAAACCCTGGCCTTAATCGCATCCAGTCTGGAGAAGTTTGCGCTGGAGATTCGCCACCTCCAGCGAACGGAAATAGGAGAGGTGGAGGAACCGTTTGGAGAGGGACAGAAAGGGTCTTCCGCGATGCCGCACAAACGCAATCCGATCGGCGCCGAAAATATCTGCGGGCTGGCCCGTCTGATCCGTTCCAACTCGACAGCTGCTCTCGAGAATGTTCCGCTATGGCATGAAAGGGATATCAGCCACTCGTCGGTTGAACGGGTGATCATCCCTGACAGCACCATTCTGCTCGATTTCATTCTTCATCGTTTCACCGAGATGATGCAGAAACTCTCCGTCTACCCCAACCAAATGAAAAAAAACGTCGCGTGGACACAAGGGGTGATTTTTTCCCAAAAGGTCTTGCTGTTGCTGATCGAAAAAGGGATGGAACGGGAGTGCGCTTACGGTATTGTGCAAGATGCGGCGATGCAAACCCTTCAACAGGGAAAATCATTTCGAGATGCGATTTTGTCTCACCCAAAAATGCCGGGCGATATAAGCCGGCAGGAGTTGGATGCCTGTTTTGACGCGCGCGCATTTATCAGACATCTTGAAACAACCTATAAGCGCGTCTTTAGCGAAACGGAATAACAGGATGCTGAAGAAGCCGTTGAGGAATTCGTCGGCGTTTTTCTGGACATTTTCGAAAGGTCGCAGATGAAAGCGAAAGTGTACGTCACATTAAAGGATGGAATCCTTGATCCACAGGGCAAGGCCATTGAGCGGGCGCTTTCCGTGTTTGGTTTTACAGAGGTAACGCAGGTTCGTGTGGGAAAATATATGGAAGTGGACATTGCGCCGGGCGCAGCCGAAGCGGTGGAGGCCCGCGTCAAGGAGATGTGTGAAAAATTGCTGGCAAACACCGTTATTGAAAAGTACCAGTTTACCGTGGATCCTGGGCAATAATTTCTAGGGAGGAATCGTGATTGAACAAACATTGGCAATGATTAAACCGGACGCTGTTTCGAAGAATCTCATCGGAGAAATTCTTAAAAGGTATGAAGCGGCGAAATTTAAGATCGTCCATCTTCAAATGCTCCATTTGAGCAAAAATGAAGCGGAGGCCTTTTACGACGTCCACCAGGGAAGGCCCTTTTTTGAGAGCCTGGTCTCGTTTATTAGTTCCGGACCGGTTGTGGCGGTTCTCCTGGAAGGAGAAGATGTCATCATGCGGCATCGCGCCATGATGGGCGCAACGGATCCTAAACAGGCCGCCCCCGGAACTATTCGGGCCGACCTGGGCAGCAGCATTGAGGAAAATGTCGTCCATGGATCTGATTCTACAGAGGCAGCGGAGTTTGAAATCCCATTCTTTTTCGGACAGGAATCGGTAACGCGCCGTTGATCGATGAGAGAGTGTACGACGCCGCTTTTATCGGATCGAGCCTCATTTCCCTGGCGGCCGCTGCCGTTTTAAGCGCAAAGAAGCGGTCCGTTCTATTCTTCCCAAGCCTGGATGTTTGTGAACCCTTTTTGTTTGATTTCACGTTAGGCCCGCTCTTGTATATGGGGCTTTCGCAGAAAGAAGCAGCCGACGGTTTTCTCTCCCATTTATCTCTGCCTATGAATGATCCGGCAGGAAAAGTCCTCCCTCTCAAAGAGGCGGCTCCTCTCTTGCAAGTGCTGCAATCTTCCCATCGGGTAGATCTCTTTTCAGGGAAAGAAGCGTACCGTCACGCCCTTCAGAGAGAGTTTTTGGGAGACGCCTCTAAAATAGCCTCCTTTTTTACCGCCATCGAGAAAGAAGAACAACGGATTCAACCTTTGCAAGGGGATCTCTTGCAAAGGGAACCCTTGCAAAGGGAACCCCTACAAAGGGAAGCGCTGGAAAGACTCACCGCAAAGGTTTATCTCCTATGGAAAAAAGCGGCGCTTCGTCTGAACATTTTTAGAAAACAGAAAAATCGCGCAGCCGATTTTATAGCGTCATTTTCATTGAGTGCCGATTTTATCGAGCATCTTGATCTCCTCTCGCTGTTCGGTTACAGGAAGAGATTGTCCGAGATTTCTGAATATGAATTGATTCTCTTGCTATCCCAGATGCAATCGCCAGGAGGGAGATGGATCGGCGGGTTTCCTGCGGTCGAGGCCTTTTTCCTAAGATTGATTGAGAAAGGGAACGGAAATATCGTGCAAGGGACAAAGATTGCGACCCTCAAACTGAATGCCGGAAAAATTGAAGGCATGTCGTTGGAGGATGGTTCCTATCTTCCTTGCCGGCATTTAATTGTGACCCAAATGCCTCAAGCATCTGAATGGACATTCTATTTTAAAATACGCAAGGAATGGATTCCCTCGCCGATGGGTGAGAACATAGTGATGGCTTGGGAGGAAGCGCCTCCCTTCTTAGAAAAAATACTGATTATTCGCATGAGCCTGCCTGAAGAGGAAAAGAGGGCGAAGAGGAGATGTCGAGGGCTTTCCGCCACCTGCCTGATTCGCGTCCATGATCAGCCGGTACTGTTTCCAGCCGAGGATATTAAGGCAATGGTTCTTAAAAGACTCCACTGGTTGATTCCTTTTTCTGAATCGGAAATTCAAGAGGCAGAAGAGGATCGGCGCCATCCAGAAACGCCTTTTCTCTCTCCCTCGGTAAAACACCGGATAGAAGAGGCAAGAGATGCCAGGAATCTCTTTGTGATTGAGAATGACCGGTCGATGCAACTGGGATGGAGCTCGCATCTTAAAGAGGCTGTGGCGTTGGCCTGCCGTCTCCTGTAGAACGACCTTCCATCTTCCCGTCGCAAACCTCCCGGTAAACCTTCCCGGTCTGCCGTTGACTCTGTGTCAGGGGCTACGCTATAGTGAAAACCTGCATCGCGATAGTGCCAACATGCAGGAAAAGGGAGGGATGAGCGATGAATGAAACCATTCAGAAGGTAGATTATTATTATGTGACAACAGCCAATAAAGCGGGTGAAGGGGCGCGACTCTTAAAGGCCCTTCGAGAGGGGGGTGTTAATCTATTGGCTTTCAGCGGTTTTCCAAGCGGCCGGCGGGCACAAGTGGATTTTATCCCGGAAAATGCCACGCTATTTAAGAGCGTCGCCAAAAAAGCCGGATTCAAACTAAGCGGGAAAAAGAGCGGGTTTCTCGTACAGGGAGAAGATCGTCTTGGTGCCATCGAGGAGATTACCTCGAAGCTGGCCGACTTTAAGATTAATATCACCGCCATCGATGCTGTTTGTGCCGGAGAGGGACGATACGGGGCGATCTTCTGGGTCAAACCGAATGACGTCAGAAGGGCAGCAAAGGTTCTGGGGGTGGGGCTTAGCGCGTCGTTGAAAAACGGAACGGTATGATCACCCCAGAAACAATCGCCCTCTATATCAAGAAAACCATGCCGGATGCCTCCGTCACCATTGTCGACAAAACCGGGATGATGGATCACTATCGTATCCAGGTCGTGTCCGAACTGTTTAGAGATAAAAATCGGCTTGATCGTCAGCGGCTTGTTTATCAGGCATTAAATGAACCGATGCACGATGGCCGAATCCACGCCCTGGAAGTGAAGAGCTATACACCGGGAGAGGAAAGCCACACCTAAAATGTAAGGAGTTCCTGATGGGAAATACAATCGAAGAAGAGATTAAACAGGAGATTACAGAAAATAAGATTTTAATTTACGGCAAAGGGACCAAGGCGATGCCGATGTGCGGTTTTACCGTAGAGACCATCCAGTTCTTCAATAAGTACGGCTACCCTTTCGAGGTTATTGACGTCCTAAGGAACATGGAAAAAAGAGAAGCCCTAAGCAAGATGACCAACTGGCCGACTTTGCCAAAAGTGTTCATCGATGGGCAGTTCTATGGCGATACCGACATCCTGGATGAAATGGAAAGAAATGGAGAGGTAAAACCGCTTTTGGATAAGGCCTTCGGGAAAGGATAGCATCCTGTGACATCACTCTCTAGGGAATGATCTGTCACAACGTAAAATAAAATGTTGCTCCTTGGCCTACTTTCGCCTAGGCCCAAATTTTCCCGCCATGTCGCTCGATGATCCGGTGAACAGTTGCAAGGCCCACCCCGCTTCCCGGAAATTCCGATTTTCCGTGAAGGCGTCTAAAAGGTAAAAAGAGATCGGCAGCCTGTTTCATGTCAAATCCGGCGCCGTTGTCTTTGACGAAATAGGTCTTTTTCACTCCCTCCTGATTGGAGGGAGTGAGTACTCCGACTTCGATTTTGGGTTCGGCGCACTTCCCCGTAAATTTCCATGCGTTTCCATGCAGATTGTGCAATAGAATGCTTATCAGATCGGCATCGGCCTCTGCGGGAAGAGACTCCGGAATGACCACTGCAACCGGCCCCCGCTTCTCTCCCTGCTGCAACTGGCTAATGACCTTCCGCGAGATTTCGGCCAGATCAACCCTTTTCAGATGAAACTTTGCCTCTCTCATACCCGAGAGTTCCATTATCGCGTCAATGAGATGGCCCAGGACGGCCCAGGTTCCAAACCCAAAAACCGCACCTGTCTTGGTTGAGCATGGTGGAGAACTCCTCTCGGGCCTTGCTTGTCGGTCGATTCCACGATATGTTAGGATCGCGCGCAAGGCATGCTGATGGGGGTGATGAAAGAAATGAAGCAGGGCATGGGAAACAGGAACGGATGCATCCATAGCGGGGAGAGACGATGGATGAAGTGAGTCCGGATAGGTTTTTCCTGGAAAAATATGACCTGTCTCCCACGTCGCTTGAATCGGCCATGGGAGGCGTTTTGGGAAAACAGATCGATTATGCCGATCTTTACTTTGAATACCAGACCAGCGAGGTAATCAGCCTGGAAGAGGGTATTGTTAAAAAGGTCGCGAAAAACACCTCTCAAGGCGTGGGGGTGCGGGCGGTTGCGCGGGAGAAGACCGGCTATGCCTATTCCGACGATATTACGACCGATCGTCTGTTATCGGCGGCTACAACGGCCCGTTGTATTGCGGATGAGAAGGGTTCATCCGCGGCAGTTCCTGTTGTCCGTGCCGCCTCTCCTGTACGCGATCTCTATCCCGTTATGACTTTTCCGATTGATGTGCCGGTTGAAGAGAAAATACGGCTGCTGGAGACGATTGATCGCGTGGCGCGAGGTTGTGATCCCAGAATAAAAAAAGTGATGGCGTCTTATAGCAGCGAATACAAAAAGATTTTGATCGTTACTTCGAATGGAACGATGGTCGGCGATCTTTTGCCCCTGGTCCGATTGAACGTGACCTGTATTGCCGAGGAGGGTTGCAACCGTCAGA
>SBBT01000027.1 GCA_005239595.1 Candidatus Troglogloeales bacterium
ACAGGGTTGCAGCCTCTGTATTTTTCATCGCTTCCTTGACCGATATCCTGGACGGTTATTTTGCGCGGCGAAGGTCAGAAATAACAAAACTGGGAAAACTTTTAGACCCAGTTGCCGATAAGCTTCTGATCCTCTCTGCACTGATTCTTTTGGTCGATGGCGGTCGTGTTCCCGCCTGGATGGCAATCCTTATTCTGGGAAGGGAGATTGCAGTTACCGGTTTTAGGGCGGTTGCCGCTTCGGAAGGGGTGGTTATCTCTGCAGAAGGGATCGGAAAGTACAAGACCTTCTTACAGACTATTTCAGTAATTCTACTTGTGATAGATGCCTCCTCTCTTTTTCGTCAGGTGGGTTTGTTCCTTCTTTCCATCTCGATCCTCCTTTCCCTGATTTCTGCCAGACAGTATTTTGTCAGGTTTATAGAAAGGGTTGGTCCATTAAGGTAAGGCCCAAGGTCTCGGCTAAAAGAGAATCATCGCTTCTCTCTCCTGAAAAGAAAATTGTTAAGGGTATGCTACTCCTCAGAAACCAGACAGGGCAAACTTAGTGGTAAAATAGCCTACCGGAATAAAAGGGAGGAGGCAGGATGGATAGGATACACAAGAATCATGATGCGGTTTAAGGCGAACGTGGTGTTGGAAGCCGTAAAAAAGGTATCCGTATCTTCTTCGGGACGTCCGGATTGCCCATCCGAATCAGGTATGGGACAATAACGTATATCCGGCTCAAACAGGGTTTTGTTTATCTGGTGGCAATCCTGAACTGGTATAGCTGCTATGTTTTGAGGTTTATCCAATACGGATTACGGGGTGCAGTTTACCCTTATGGAGTTTATGGGTGTTTTCAATTGCGTGGGATTACGATCAGCATGGATGGTCGAGGTCGTGTGCTGGACAACATTTTTGTGGAGCGGTCTTGGGGGAGTGTGAAATACGAGGAGGTGTGTCTGGACGATTATCCAGAAGTCGGGACGGCCCAAGAGAGACTGGGGTGCTATTTTTTATAATACTGGGAGCCGCATCAATCGCTTGGATATGCGATACCGTTTATTGCGGAGAGTCCTTAAAACAGGAGCAGGCTGCGTGACGCACATGATGGGAAGGACAGTGGTCTATTGGACCAGTGTGGGGTGTGTGGAATAGCGCCCCCATGAGATCGTGGTCTGTTTTTATGATTTGGGCTGATGACACGAGAAAAATGACAGGAAAAACGATAACCAAAAGACAGGCTCAATCCACTTTATAGAAGCCCATTTTTTGTCTAGATATTAATGCTGGGGGAAGTGAAAAATAATGAATGCCGTGGAAGTTTTAACGATTGCAATAAGTTACCTGTTTGGTTCGATACCGTTTGGTCTTCTCATTTCAAAGAGAATGAGGGGAATTGATCCAAGAAAGGGGGGGAGCGGAAATGTAGGGGCCACCAATATCCTTCGAGTTGTTGGTAGAAAAGAGGCGGTCCTCACACTGCTTTTGGATGTATTAAAGGGAATACTTCCAGTTTTGGCTGCTAATCTATTGGGACTAAGAGAAGAAGTGATATTAGTGGTGGGGTTGGCGACCGTTCTTGGGCATATTTTCCCTATTTTTCTAAAATTTAAAGGGGGAAAAGGTGTTGCAACCTCTTTTGGCGTATTTTTAGGTCTTTCTTATCAGATCGCGTTGATGGGATTGGCCGTATGGGCCCTTGGCGTTTATCTTGGCGGCGCATCCTCTGTGGGGGCTTTGGCAGCGTTCGGATGCCTTCCCCTGCTTTCCTTTTTCCTAAGACCCGATCCGATCTTTAATCTCTTTGCCCTTTTTATTTCGATTTTAGTCTATGTCCAGCACCGCGGCAATATCCAGAGGCTTATCAAAGGAACGGAATGATTAAGGGTCCTGTCATAAGAGGTCTCGTAGTGTTTTCGCTCCTGATTCTTTCTAATCCTTCTTCACTATGGGCCCAGGCCGACAGGCCTGCCGATTTCGATTTAAAAGGAGCTGCACCTTCTTTTGATAGGCTTATTAATAACGGCGAGCTTTTTACTTTCAAAAGGGATCGTGGAATTGAGCGATCGGATCTTGCTGCGAATTACATCCTGCGTCACGCTGAAGAGCGGTTTAGAAAAGGGGACTATAGCGGAGCCATACAGCTTGGGAAAATGGCCGTGCAGTTTTCTCCCGCCTCTCCTTTTCCTCACTTTTTCCTGGCAAAGATGGCATGGCATCAGAAAAGCCTGGATGTAGATAGCCTGGCAAAGGTTTACTCGGAATACTTTGTCGGATTGAAATTGGCTGGTCAGGATTTCTGGTTTTTGTTTTCAAGCCTCGCAACGATTATCCTTTTGATGATCGTCGCATTGTTCTTAACCTTTGTCACGTTTCTCTTGTATACGTTCCTGACGTTAAGCGCCCTTTGGGTTCATCAGGTTGTCGAGTGGTTTCGAGGCTATTCATATCCAGTATCATCCTGTTTGTTTTTTATGGTGCTGCTGCTGATGCCGCTTCTTTTTGGAATTCCAGTTTTGTGGTTCTTTATTTTAAGTTTTTTTATCTTTTGGGGTTTTTATACGTGGGCCGAAAGGGGAATCGTTATTTCATTTTTAGTGGGGGTAGGGGTATCCATGTGGGTATTTCCATTTGTAGTTGCTTTTTTTACCGCTAGAAATTCTCCGGTGTTAAGACAGATGGTGCTCAATCAGCAGGGTGAATATCTTTGGTCGCCTCCTCAGCTAGAACCAACAGGCCTGGACTGGAAGGAATGGGCACTTCTGGCATCTTATGAAACCCAGGAAGGAAATTACAAGAAGGGGGAAGTGCTTTATCAAAAAGCCCTTTCGTTACATCGTGAATCAGGCATGCTTATCAACAATCTAGGCAACATCGCTTTCTATCTCAAAGATTATCCCAAGGCAATTAAGTATTACCAATATTCTCTCGGTTTGTCGCCCGATTTGGTCTCTGCGAATTACAATATGAGTCAGGCGTCCCAAAAAATGGAGTCATTTAAGGAAGGTCATCGGAAGTACCTTCAAGAGGCGTTTAAAACCTTGGCGGGCCGTTTTGATCCAAAAAAGGCGGCAGAGTATGCCAGGAAGACCGAACTTTTCCCAAATTTTCCGATGATTGAAGAGCGTTTTAAAAAAGAAGACCTCTGGGAAGAGGTTTGGAAACCGCGTTCAGCCGATCTTAGTGATAAGATATGGAAAAGCCTGGCTGGAAAAGGTTCGTTGCGAAATGCACCTGTTATTGCTTTTACGGGGTTTGTCCTTCTAGCCGTTTCTTCGTTTTTCATGAAGGGGTTCTATCGGGCCCGGTTTTGTTTCGGGTGTCATAGGGCTATCTGCCATCAGTGCGAGCATTATATCCTTCATCATAAAGTCTGTTCGGAGTGTGAGTCGAAATTTATCGCAAAGGAAATTAATTTCACAACGATCAACCCGATGAGGAAAAGGGTTTCGAAGCGATCGTATCTCCTTTTCTTGATACCAGGTGGGGGGCATCTTGCCCTAAGAAGGACCGCAATCGGTTGTTTATACTTGTTTCTCTTTTATTTTTTCTTTGGTTACATCGCCTTTAGTGAAGCGCTTTTGGCGCACTGGCATTTAGACGTCGTAAAGGTGGTGATTGTCCCTCTGTGTATTCTCCTGTTATACGGGATATCGATGTTTGATTTGGTTTATTCCCGGGGTCGTCAATAATGTCATTAGAAGGTTCCATCGGCGAAATTGGAACGCCCGAGATTTTTCAGCTCATTTTACGGCAACAAAAGGAAGGTATCCTGACATTTACATTAGAAAACGAAGCAATATTCGTAAAATTTAAGAAAGGAAGAATTGTTTTGGCTGGGAGGAGTCCTGAAGAAGAATCGTTGGGAGAGGCGCTTGTGCGGTTCGGAAAGATTTCCAAAGATCAGCTTGAGTCTGGGCTTAAGGCCCCCAGGAAGGAAGAGGAGTCGCTTGGACATATTCTCTGTGGATTCGGATATGTAACACCGAAAGAGATTAAAAAAGTAAACCGTCTTGTTACCGAAGAAACAATCTTCCGCCTGCTCGACGTGAAGTCTGGATATTATAAGTTTGAGCCGAAAGATATCTCCTATGACACGAAATTGATTGAGCCGCTTATCTTAACCGGAGAATTTACATTGGAGGGAGGGAAACGCAGCGTTGAAAAACAGGCGCGATCCCTGCTGCAGGATATAGAGGAACTTCCCAGAATTGTCCCGACTCAGACAGAGATTTTCCAAGAGCTGACACCTTTAGTTGAATCCCCGCCCCAGAAAAAGCTTGCGCCAGAACGGACAGGATTTACACGCAAGATTGTCTTTAATAGTGTCGCAATTATCGTGTTTATGACCGCCCTTGCCGTTTCGTATCCTTCTCTTCTGGGCAGATACGATCGTGCCCGCCTATCTTTCTTGGAAGTAAAGAACTTGTTTGTCTGGAATGATCTCGACACACTTTCTCTTGCCATCGACCTCTATTATCTTGAAAATCGCCGCTATCCTGACTCACTTTATTCTTTAATACAAGAAGGATTTATAGAAAACCATTCTGTCCAGAAGATTAACCTGGAAAAATGGGGCTATCACCTAGAGGGAGAGCGCTACTTCCTTTATTATAAATAGTTTACATAATATATCTTATAAGACGTATTGTGTGAAAGCGAGAAATGCCGGCGTGACTGCCTTTCAAAAAATAAAACGGGATTTTGTTGTGGTATTGTACGGGTTAAGAGAGGCAACGATTGATTTTGCCGAGCGCGTAAGCCGTTGTGTGCAACATTTCAAGACATATCTTGCGATAGATACGTTAGAGGCGAACATCAAACAGAATCAGGCGTTATTGGGTGAAACGGCATACAGACGTAATACTTCCGCCTTAGATCCTCTTGTCGGCGATCCGGAGTGCATGGAGATTTGTAAAAGAATCAAGGCTGATCAAAAACAGCTTCATTTTCTTGAGGACCAACAGGAAAAAGGCGATCCGATGACCCGTTTCTGGCAGGATTTACGTCAAAGCAATAGTGTTGTCGCAAGGGTGGTTGTTTCAGATCAGTTTTTTGGAATTGGGAAAAAAATAAAGGAGCTGTCGCTTCCTGCTGAAATTCGGGTGATTTTTGTTGCGAAAAACCGCCAGGTTCAAATTGCTGACGAGGATCTGCTGATTGAAGCCTATGATCGTATTACATATGTCTGTTGTATTGAAAAAGAAAACTTTTATAATAAGTACTGGATGAATAGTTAAAGATATTGATTATGTATTTCCCCCCCATTTCAGAGAGACGTTATCTAATAATTTTAGCTTAAACTGTTTCTGTGCGCTTTCATTTGGGATAAAGATTTCCAGGTGACCGGAACTGTTAATGATCAAGTTGCCGATAGCTCTATCCCCTTTTGTATAACTTTCCTTCAAACCACTCCATCGATATCTTTTTACATTTACTGTCATTTTTCCCGAAATGCCATTAAGCTCTGTTCTCGTAATGTTGGTGATTGCGTTTCCGAATCGGTCAATGTAAACGATTTTACCGCTTAGGTGAGATCGGGCTTTTATCGGTACAAGACCGCTAAAACGTACATCATTGTCTATTTTCCTTCCGAGGTGATCGGGAGAGTAACCCTTGGCAAGGTATCCGGCAATCTTGGCAAAGTGATCGCGCCCCGCGAAGGTTGGGCTCGCCTTGAGTATCAGAGGAGGTTTGTTTAAGATTTCGTAAACTTGGCATTGTCTTGTTTGGGTAATGTAGGTGAGCACACCATTATCAGGCGCAACGAAAAGATGATCTTTATGTGAGACGATGATTTCCCTGCGGCTTGTCCCGACTCCGGGATCAATGACCACGAGATGGATCGTTCCAGGGGGAAAGGTGGAGTAGGCTTCTTTGATCACAAAGGCGGCACTGAGGATATCAAAAGGCGGTATTTCATGTGTAATATCAATGATCGTTGCGCCAGGCACCATTTGGAGGAGGACGCCCTTCACACTTCCTGAAAAATAATCTTGAAGACCGTAATCGGTTGTTAGTGTGATAATGGGATATCGAAGAGAAGGGACATTACTCAAAGATAATTTTTTGGATTTCATATTCCATCGTTTTCGCAGGTGCGGTAATTTTAACGACATCACTAACGCGATGGCCGATGAGCGCCTTGCCCACAGGGGAATGCACAGAGATTTTTCCATCCTTTAAATCGGCTTCGTCCTCTCCCACAATCGTATAGCGTTTCTCTTCTTCCGTATGAAGATCGAAAAGATACACGGTTGCGCCAAAAACAACCTTGTCAGACGATAAGGTGTTTGTTTCAATCACCTGGGCGTTGGCCAATTTATTTTCCATTTCCATAATGCGTCCTTCCACAAAACTTTGTTTTTCCTTAGCGGCAGAATATTCGGCATTTTCAGACAGGTCGCCATGTGCGCGTGCCTCCGCAATATCCGCAATCACCTTAGCCCGTTCCACCCTTTTTAATCGTTCGAGTTCCTTCTTAATTTGTTCGTAACATTTTTTGGTCATTGGTACCTTCACTTTTTCCTCCTGTCGTGGATCTTAGGGTATCCAGAGATAAAGGAATCGCGTATATCCCCTTTCAAGGAAATGATTTGGTACGATTCCAAAAAAAGGCATGGAATGAACCGCTATGTTATCTGTTTTAGAATAGATGTTGTTTTTAAATTCGTGAGGCCGGCGATACAGAACAATCTTTGCCTGTTTAAGGCCAGTTTTGGATTTAGCGGAATCGATTGCCTGCTCAAGGTACCCGACTTGATCGACCAGCCCTAATTCTTTCGCCTCACTTGCAGAATAGACGCGTCCATCGGCCAACAATTTTATCTTTTGAAGGGGAAGCCCCTTCCTGCCCACTGCGACCACATCCAGAAACCGGCCGTACATCGTGTTAATAATCCCCTGTAGAATTTCGCGGCCTTCGGTGGAGAGGGGCTGGGTTGGCAAGCCCATATCTTTATGGCTCCCCGATTTAATCGATTCCGCACCGACTCCAATTTTCTCCATCAAGCCTTGCACGTTGATGTGAAGCATTATCACGCCGATACTTCCCGTAACTGCCGTCGGATGCGCGACGATATGATCGGACGCCATGGCGATATAATATGCCCCAGAGGCACCAACATCCATAATTGCAGCAATAACCGTTTTACCTGTTTGTTCTTTGAACCGTTGCACCTCATGGTAAATAAGATCTGATGCCGTGACCGTTCCCCCTGGACTGTTGATACGCAGAATAATTGCCTTCACCTCTTTATCGGATGCGGCATAGGAAAGCTCTTCTTTCACGCGGGCGACCATGTCAGGGAGATCCATGATCCCGTCTTCCTTCTCCTCGGAAATAATTCCGGAGAGGTCAATTAAGGCAATTTTCCCTGTTCCGCTCCCTTCAACAATTTTTTCCTGGAGAGGTTCTGTCGTTGGGAAAAGAGAGATGTTAAACACACACCCTGTCAACACAAGGATGTATATCCATCCGAGCCCCATCCTGATTGTTTTCCCCCTTGCGCTCATGCCTGACATAGCCTGTTTTCATGTAACATACCCGCAATAATGACCGCCGTAGCGCGCCCTTTCAATGTCCAGCCGATAAAAGGTGAGTTTTTGCTCTTTGATTTTAGAAGAGATTCTTTGACCGTCCATTCGGCGTAAGGATCAATCAGAGTGATATCAGCAACCTGTCCAATTCCGAGTTGGCCTATCTTCTTCCCAAGGATTTTGGCCGGGTTCTCTGTCAGTTTTCGAACAAGCTCAGATAAGGTCAAGAGCCCATCGTTCACAAGGGCCAGTGAGAGTGAAAGGGCCGTTTCCAGCCCGATAATGCCAAATGGGGCACGATCGAAATCCTGTTCTTTCTCTTGTATGGCATGCGGGGCGTGATCTGTTGCAATGGCGTCAATCGTTCCATCCGACAAACCGATTCGAATTTCTTTGCAATCCTCGGATGTACCTAATGGCGGTTTCATTTTGGCGTTGGTATCAAACTTGGAAACCCGTTCGTCTGTCAGCATGAAATAATGCGGACAGGTCTCCGCTGTAATAAGAATACCGCGGCGTTTTGCCTCTCGTATTAAGTGAACCGAGCTTGCGGTACTAATATGGGCCAGATGAACGCGCGCGCCGGTTAACTCTGCCAGTGCGATGTCGCGCGCGACCATAACCGATTCTGATGCCGCCGGGATACCTTTTAAGCCGAGGGAGATTGAAATCGGGCCTTCAAACATTACTCCCCCTGCCGAAAGATTTAAATCTTCGCAGTGGTCGATGACAGGGATGTCGAAAATTTTGGCATACTCCATCGCCCGACGCATAATTCCGCTGTTCATTACGGGAAATCCGTCATCTGAGATGGCCACACACCCAGCCTCGACAAGATCGCCTATCTCCGCCATTTCTTCCCCTTTTAAACCTTTCGTAATGGCGCCCACCGGGAAAAGGTGGGAAAGCCCCGCTACTTTTGCCTTATCTAAAATAAATTCGGTTACAGATTGATTGTCGTTTGGGGGAGAGGTGTTTGGCATGGCGCAGATAGTGGTGAACCCACCGAAAACAGCCGCCTCCATTGCGGTGGCCACGGTCTCTTTGTACTCAAATCCAGGTTCTCTAACATGGCTGTGGAGATCGATCAATCCAGGCACTACTATTTTCCCCGTAGCATCAATCTGTTGATGTGGCTTTCCGCAAGTAAGATGGGCGCCGATTTCACGAATAAATTCCCCTTCGATTAGGAGATCGCCGATGGCATCCTTTCCAGATGCGGGATCGATGATTCGGCCCCCTTTAATGAGAATCCTGGAAGGAGCATCAGACATTTTTCCCTCCCGCAAGGAGATAAAGGAGGGCCATTCGGACAGCAATCCCGTTTGTCACCTGGTCTAATATGACGGAAGAGAGGCCATCTGCCACATCGGGCGTCACTTCAATTCCACGATTGATGGGGCCAGGATGCATCACCAGGACATCCCTGTCAGCAAGCTGCAATCGCCGGCGATCTAAGCCGTAGAGACGGGAGTATTCTCGAAGTGTTGGAAAAAATCCCTTTCCCTGGCGTTCTAATTGAAGCCTAAGTAAGATGACCACATCTACCCCTGCAATCGCTTCGTCAAGCTGATAGTGGATGGAGACCCCCCATTCTGCCATCTCTTTCGGAATCATCGTGGGCGGGCCGACCAGTCGCACATTGGCCCCCAGCTTTTTTAAACCATGAATATCCGAACGCGCGACACGGCTGTGAAGGACATCTCCAACGATAAGAACCGTCAAACCGCTAAATGCGCCTTTTTTTTCTTTAATGGTAAAGAGATCGAGCAGACCCTGGCTCGGATGTTCGTGGGCCCCGTCTCCCGCGTTGATCACGGAGCTCCTTAACGATTTTGCCAGAAGGTAGGGCGCACCCGATGCCGGATGTCGAAGAACAATAATATCAGACTGCATGGCCTCAATATTTCTGGCCGTATCGAGCAGGGCCTCCCCTTTTACAAGGCTGCTGGTTTCCGTCTGCATGTTGATAACGTCGGCGGAGAGCCGCTTTGCAGCCAGTTCAAATGATACCCGTGTTCGGGTGCTTGGCTCAAAAAAGAGGTTGACCACCGTCTTGCCACGGAGGGCGGGGACTTTCTTAATATCGCGCGTGGAGACTTCTTTGAAAGAATCCGCCGTCTGAAGGATCAGATCGATCTCTTCTGCACCCATCTCTCCAAGGGCAAGGACGTCCTTTCTCTTTAGTTCCACGGGTAATACGTCCTTCTGCGGGGTAGCATCCTGTTGGGATGCTATAGAAACCAATGGTCTAAAAGGGTCGCTTTATGATAACACGGTCTTTCTCGCCTGTTTCTTCAAATAAAACTTCAACGAGTTCATCGATGGCAGTTGGCAGGTTTTTCCCGACATAGTCTGGTCGAATCGGCAGCTCACGGTGACCCCGATCGACAAGGACGGCAAGTTGAATTTGCCTGGGGCGTCCCAGGTCGGTTAATCCGTCCATTGCCGCACGGATGGTCCGCCCCGTAAAGAGGACATCGTCCACCAGAATAACAATGCGGTCGGAAATATCACACGGAATATCGGTCTTCTTAAGTATGGGGAGCCCTTTTTTTATTGCGAGGTCATCGCGGTACAATGTGATGTCAAGCTCTCCCCGTGGAACGGTTTCCCCTTCGACCTCCTTGATTTCTTTTGCAAGTCGTTGCGCGAGATAGACACCTCCTGTGCGAATCCCGACCAGCACCAGATCTTTTGCCCCCTTGTTTCTTTCCAGGATTTCGTGGGCGATTCTTTTTAAGATTCTTGATATTTCATCTGAGTTTAGAGTAATGCGTTCCACAGCAATCATGTCGGTATCCGGGAAAAAACCTCCTTTCCTATGACTGAAAGAAGGTTGAAGGCACAACTCCCATGGTTCCCTTTCTCGCCTCACAGGACAAGTTTAAAGGTTGTTGTCGTAATTGTATTTTAGTTAATAAAAAGTATCAACTCGTACGTCTTATCGTACATAAGCAATCCCCGTTATCTGGCGCAACGGAAACCGAGACCATTATAGGAATTGGAGGCGCCATAAGACGCGCTTAAAGCAAAAACGCCGGCGTGCGTCCCATCACCCCATCCACCGCCGCGAATCAAGGCTGCCGGAAAACGGTTTGCGGCAGGGTGCGCTTCATTAATGCCAAAGATCATGTCTATTCCATAGACGGCGGTGGAATTTGTGGCGACATTCGGATTCCAAGCCCCGCTGACACCATTTCCTTCCGGGCCTTGTATCCAGTCTGCCACCCATTCCCATAAGTTTCCCACCATATCATCGACGCCCCAACTTGATGTGCAACCGATTTTGGACCCCGTATTGGTAGGACCAGATCCA
>SBBT01000200.1 GCA_005239595.1 Candidatus Troglogloeales bacterium
AATCGGGATGACCTCCGAGGAGATTTTAATTTCCGAATCACAAGAGCGGATGCTAATTGTTGTTAAAAAAGGTGAAGAAGAAACCGCGAAGGCAATCTTCGTTAAATGGGATTTAGACTTTGCGATCATTGGAACGGTGACGGATGATGGCAAGGTCACTGTGACAAACGGCAATGTCCCTGTCGCTGATATCCCCGCCGACGCGCTGACCGCACAGGCCCCCGTTTATGAACGGCCGATTGCGCCTCCAAAATTTCAAGAGACGTTGACGGCCTTTAGTTTTGATATGATCCCCATCCCACGCGGGGATTGTTCCGGATCATTGTTAACGCTCCTCAAATCGCCGGCTCTGGCCTCGAAGCAGTGGGTCTACGAGCAATATGATTATATGGTTCAGACCCATACGATGATCGGCCCCGGTGTGGGCGCGGCGGTGCTTCGCATCAAGGGAGTCTCATCTTTACTGGCCATCACGCTAGACGGAAACAGTGCCTATACGCTGTTAAATCCCTATTACGGCGGTGCAAACGCGATTGCCGCGGCATCTCGTCGTCTTGTTTGCTTGGGCGCAAAACCCATTGGAATGACCAATTGCCTTAATTTTGGGAACCCTGAAAGACCAGAGACCATGTGGTCGCTGGCCCTCTCGATTGAAGGGATGAGCGATACCTGTCGTGCCCTTGAAATTCCTGTTGTCAGCGGCAATGTCTCGCTCTATAACGAAACAAATGGTTTAGATATTTACCCGACACCTATTGTCGGAATCGTTGGCCTCATTGAGTCGGGTACCACCCAGCGGGTGGAGGCAAAAGTGACCGCTTCCGTTGGTCGCGGTGAAGAGATCTGCCCCGTGCCTCCCTATTTTCAGGCGGAAGGGGAGACGATTGTTTTAATCGGGGAGACGTTGGAAGAGATGGGCGGATCGGCCTACTTAAAAGAGATTTATTCTCAAGAGCGGGGCAATCCCCCACTGGTGAGATTAGAGAGAGAGAAGTCGCTTCAGAAGACCATCCTCCGCGCGATTGAACGGGGTCTCTTATCGTCTGCAAGAAGTTTATCCGAAGGGGGTCTTGCTCTAGCCATCGCAAAGTGCTGCCTCTTTTCAAAGAGAGGGGCCGATATTAAAATCGAGTCCTCTAAAATCCGAGTGGATGGCGTGCTGTTTTCCGAATCTCCCTCTCGTGTGCTTGCGACGGTCTGTGAAGGGAATCTGGCGGAGCTAAAAGCGTTGTTGAATACAGAGAATATGATCTATTCTATCTTGGGAAAAACGGGAGCGGTTGGTGCTTCACTGACGATACAGGTCGGTGATAAAATGGCGGCGGCTCTTCCAATAGAAGAGATGAAGAAGGCTTACGAAACGGGTTTAAGCCAACACTTTGAGTCTGCGCAATGAAACAAAACGATAAACTTCATGAAGAGTGCGGGATCGTCGGCATCTATGGACATCCCAATGCCGCGAATTTGACCTATTTGGGCCTCTACGCGTTACAACATCGGGGACAAGAGGCCTCCGGGATCGTTACGTATGATGGAGTCAAGTTTTATCAGGAAAAGGGTGTTGGGCTGGTTTCGGATGTGTTTAATACGCAGAATGTAGCGATACTCAAAGGATCATCCGCGATCGGTCATAACCGCTACTCGACGGCCGGAGACAGCGGCCTTGCCAATGTTCAGCCGCTGATGGGAAGCCACTCCTTTGGAACGGTCGCGATGGCGCATAACGGCAATCTCGTCAACGCCGTGACCTTGCGCGCCGAGTTGGAGCTCGCTGGATCGGTCTTTCAATCTACGGTAGACAGCGAAGTGATTTTACATCGGCTGGCCCGTTCGATGGCGAGCACGCTGATTGACCGAATCGTGGATGCGCTTTCTGGCGTTCGGGGGGCCTATTCGTTGCTGTTTCTGACTGAAAAAGCATTGATTGCCGTCCGGGATCCGTATGGGGTGCGGCCGCTTCTGTTGGGCCGATTAAAAGAAGGATATGTCGTGGCCTCTGAAAGCTGTGTGTTTGATCTGATCGAGGCAGAATATGTCCGCGATATTGAACCGGGAGAGGTGATCCAAATTGACGAAAACGGGATGACTTCTTTTAAGCCGTTTCCAAAGGTTCGCTCTGCACAATGCGTCTTTGAGTTTGTCTATTTCTCAAGGCCCGATAGCGTTATTTTTTCCCAGTCGGTTTATGGGGTGCGAAAACGATTGGGATGGGAATTGGCCAAAGAGTCGAAGGTAGAGGCTGATATTGTGATTGCTGTTCCCGACTCGGGGGTGCTGGCGGCTTTGG
Organism: Candidatus Troglogloeales bacterium; assembly: GCA_005239595.1. Classification (GTDB taxonomy): domain Bacteria; phylum Nitrospirota; class Nitrospiria; order SBBL01; family SBBT01; genus SBBT01. Next base: position 2,288 of record SBBT01000200.1, read on the forward strand.
GTTTTGCGGAGGCCTCTAAGATTCCCTACGATGTCGGTCTGATTCGCAACCATTACGTTGGTCGAACGTTTATTGAGCCAAAGCAGGAGATCCGCCATTTTGGTGTCAAAGTAAAACTGAATGCTGTACATGAGGTTTTGAAGGGAAAGCGCGTGGTGGTGGTGGATGACTCGATTGTGCGCGGGACCACCAGCCGTAAAATTGTGAAGATGATTCGCGCGGCAGGGGCCAAAGAGGTGCATCTTCGGATTAGCTCTCCGCCGATTCTGTCTCCTTGCTTTTACGGGATTGACACCCCGACACGTGCAGAGTTAATCGCCTCCTCGCATACGACTTCTGAAATTTGTAAATATGTTACGGCCGATAG
>SBBT01000223.1 GCA_005239595.1 Candidatus Troglogloeales bacterium
ATTGCAGACGTCAGATGTGCTTGCACGCCTTGGCGGAGCTGAGTTTATCGTTCTCCTGCCAGAGGCGAGAGATGTCGCCGATGCCATGCGAGCGCTGCGAAAGATTACAGGGGCGCTGAAGACCCCTTTTATCGTGGAAGGGATCTTCCTTTTGGTTACAATGAGCGCCGGTATCGTTCTGTTTCCTGAACATGGCACTGATGGAGAGACCCTCTTGCGCCACGTGGATATGGCGTTGCATGAGGCTAAAGAGTCCAGGAAAGATGCGTGCGTCTATATCCAGACGCACGATCTGAATACCCCGGAGAGGCTCAAGCTGTTGGGGGAATTGCGTTATGCCATGGATCGGGGAGAGTTATTCCTCGTCTATCAGCCGAAAATTAATGTGCATGAGAGGTGTATCAGCGGCGTGGAGGCGTTGGTTCGCTGGCGGCACCCGGAGCGGGGAGTCGTGCCGCCGGACAAGTTTGTTTATCTTGCGGAACAGACCGGGTTGGTACAGCACCTTACCTCATGGGTTTTAAACGCGGCGATCCGACAATGCCATATCTGGCACCAGAAGGGAAAATTCATCAATGTGGCCGTAAACCTCTCCGTAGGAAACCTGCAAAATATACATCTCCCGAACGAGGTAGAAGAGCTGCTTCGCCTCCACGAGGTCTCCCCTTCCTCCCTGGAGTTGGAGATTACAGAGAGCATCATTATGGCGGATCCGGCCCGGGCGATGGATATCCTGACCGCTTTACGCAGACTTGGGGTGCGCCTGTCGATTGATGACTTTGGAACCGGTTATTCTTCTCTTGGCTATCTACGGAGGCTTCCGGTGGATCAGGTCAAAATCGACAAGTCTTTTGTAATGGATATGGCCGCGAGCGAAGAGGATTCGGTGATTGTCCGTTCTACAATTGATCTCGCCCATAACCTGGGCCTAAGGGTGGTTGCGGAAGGGGTGGAAACAGAGGGGGTATTGGAGAGGCTGACCGGCCTCGGATGTGATGCAGCCCAGGGATACTACCTAAGCATGCCGATGGAGGAGGAAGCCCTGATGCGCTGGGTGTCTGAGTCGCCATGGGGGATCAAGGGGTAAAGAAAGATGCCGAAAAGCGGCCGCCCCGGACGACCGAAGGCGGGCTTTCTAAAGAGTGTAAGAGGCTGAAGGAAGAGAACCGTCTTCTTCAGGAGAAATGCCGTTTAGAAGACTTGCTGACAGCCGAGATCTCTCATGAGATGCGGGCCCCTCTGCACGGCGTGATCGCCATCGCTGAACTGATGCGGGATCGGGTTTTCCCCGTGGAGGTGCGGAAAGGGTATTTAGATGATATCCTGGCGAGTGCCACCCATCTTCTTTGTCTCATAGAAAATCTTTCAGCCAAGGCGACCTCGGTCCCGATTCCCCTTCATCCGGAGCCGGTTGATCTTGCAAAACTGGTTACAGAGGTGACGCGCCTGATGGGCCCCCTCGCCCTCCAGGGGAAAATCTGCCTTAAGACTGAGATTGACGTTGTGTTAGCCGATGTGGTGACCGATCGGATGAAGCTGACGCAAGTCCTTTACAATTTCCTCTCAAATGCAATTAAATTTACCCCCCAAGGGGGGGACGTATCGGTGCGGTTTCTCCCCGAGGGGGCCGCTCTGTTTCGTCTCGAGGTCGAAGATACGGGTATCGGAATTGCCGCCTCGGATTATGCGCGTCTTTTTGTTCCGTTTGAACGGCTTCATGCAGGAGGAAAATATCCAGGATCAGGTTTGGGACTTTCGATTACCAAGCGCATCGTCGAGGCCCAGGGGGGAGAGGTGGGTGTGCGGGGTGCGCCGAAAGGCGGGAGTATCTTCTTCGCCGTCTTCCCCCGCCGTCTTGCCATTTCATCATAGCCGTTCCATAATATATACTTAGAGTAAGAACTGTCTTGTGAAGGTCGGGAAGGAATCTCTTAAATGCGAACAAGGAGGGCCATTGGAACCGAAAATCATACTCATTATCGAGGATAATCCAATTACGAGAAAGATGGCGAAGGTGGCCTTGGAAGGAGGAGGCTATGCCGTTTTAGAGGCCCAGGATGCGCAAAGCTCTCTTGAATTGGCGCGGCAGAAGAGGTCCCACCTCATTATTCAGGATTTATTCCTGCCGGACATGGACGGCATCGCCCTGTTCCGTGAACTCCGTTCCTTGCCTGATTATGCGGCGATCCCGATTATCGCCTTTTCCGGTTCCTTGACCGGTCTCCTGGAGGCCAGAAAAGCCGGTGTTGGATTTTCGGATTTTCTGGTAAAACCGGTTGGACCGGCTAAGCTGATCCAGACGATTCAGGCACATCTCCCCACCCCCCTTCCTCCCGTGGCGACAGAGACGCGCAAGGAGATCGGCCAGGGGAGGTGTGTCATAGTGGTAACCCCCAACCCCATTGAGCAAAAGAAGGTGAAGGCGCATTTATCCGAGATTGGGTTTACGGTGGCATGCGTCGATAGTGCAGAGCGGGCAATAGAAGTGGCGCGGCAGATCCGTCCACATGCCATTATGTGCGATGCCCTGATGCCGAAGATGGATGGTTTTTCGCTCTGCCGGGCCGTCAGGCAGGATTCGCAGCTCTCCCATATCCCTACGGTCCTGGTCTCATCCATTTACCTCGACGAAAACGACTTGAAACTCGCCAGAAATGTAGCCGCTTCGGCCTATGTCCAGCGGTCGCCCGGTTTAAAAGAGGTGGAGAAGGCGTTGCTTTTGAGCCTTTCGAAAGAGGTTCCCGCTTTGCCGGCGGAAGAGCCAATGGCGGTGGTTGAGGAGGTGAGAGCGATTGAGAAAGAGCAGACGCATCGTGCAATTCGGCAGCTGGAACAGCAGGTGGTCATTAACTCCGCCCTGGCCGAGACCGCAACAATCCAGGCGGCGCAGCTTTCTATCCTGGTCGGTGCGTCCGAGGTCTTGACGAAGACGCTTGATATCGGAAAGGTGTTACGGGAGGTTTTGGCCGGTTGCCTGGACGCGGGAGGGGTTTCCATTGGAGCGGCCTATCTGACTGAAGCGGCGGGCCGTCTTGTAATGAAGGCGCAGGTCGGCTATCCGGAGGCAACACAGGAAGAGTTGATGGAATTTTTTGGCCACACCGACCTGCTCCATCGTGCGATGGAGCAGGAGGAGCTGATCGAGGTGCCGTCTTCTCAAGTGGAGGATGGTCCGGCAGCCGAGCTGCTTCGGCAGGCGCGCGCAAAATCACTGCTGATTCTCCCGCTTCTGCTCAACGAGGAGCGCCTGGGTGCTGTTGTGATGATTTCCGCGGAAAAGGCGATTGAACGACAACAGGTCTCTTTCGCAAATGCGGTTCGCGGGCAGATTGCCCAGGCGATTGCGCTTAGCCGCACCCTTTCCCAGATTGAATATCAGGCGACGCATGATCCCTTGACCGACCTTCCCAACCGGGTTCTTCTGCATGATCGGCTGCGGCAGGCTGTTTTGGCCGGCCCCAGAGACAATCGGCCTTTCGCCCTTTTTATGATGGACCTGGATCGGTTTAAAGAGGTCAACGATACCCTCGGCCACCGACATGGCGACCTCCTGCTACAGAAGGTGGCCTTGTCTCTGCAGGAAATATTGAGGGCATCCGATACGATCGCACGTTTGGGCGGGGACGAATTTGCCATGCTGCTTCCAAATGTGGATGCGGAAGGCGCGGCCTTGATCGCGCGCAAGATTTTAAAAACGCTGCAGGTCCCTTTCTCTATCGAAGGGCTTCCTGTTTCAATCGGGGCGAGCATTGGTATTGTGATTTATCCTGATCATGGCGAGAACCCGGACACCCTTCTGCAAAGGGCGGATGTGACGATGTACGTGTCGAAGGAACGTCGTCACACCTACACGATCTATGTCCCTGACCACGATAAGTTCGCCCGCCGCCGGCTTGTGTCGACGGAAGAATTAAACCATGCGATCTCTCATGACCAACTCTTTCTCCTCTATCAGCCCAAGGTGAGCTTTATGACCTCCAAGGCGGAGGGGATAGAGGCGCTCATCCGATGGAATCACCCCCACACTGGCGTGGTTTTTCCCGATCAATTTATTGGGCTTGCCGAGAAGGCCGGATTGATCAACGCCCTGACGCAGTGGACGTTTAATGCCGCGCTGCGCCAGTGGCGGGAGTGGCATCAGGCAGGGTGGCGTGTTCGTCTGGCGCTGAACCTCTCCTCGTGGAAGCTGCATGATCCGCGCTTACCCGATCAGGTCAGTGAGGTGCTGCAGGGGGCGGGGATCGCCCCTTCGTATCTTGAGCTCGAGATGACGGAAGACGGCATCATGACCGATCCTGTCCGCGTCACTGAAGTGCTCGTGCGTCTAAAGGATATCGGCGTCTACCTCTCTATCGACAACTTTGGCAAGGGCTATTCCTCTTTGAGCGTTTTCAAAAAACTTCCTATTGATCTGATCAAGATTGATAAGTCTTTTGTTGCGGACATGGTCTCTGATGCGGACAGCGCCAAAATTGTCCGCTCCGCTATTGATCTCGCCCACAATCTTGGATTGAATGTCCTTGCGGATGGGGTGGAGCATCAAGAAACCTGGGAGAAACTGGCGGGGCTTGGCTGCGATTTTGGACAGGGTTATTATCTGGGACGGCCCATGTCCCCCCCAGAGCTTGCCACCTGGATGCGCGAGTCAGCCTGGGGGCCGGTTGTTGAGGGACAAGACAAAAAGGTCTCATGAAGGAATGCAATCCATGAAGGTGTCCGAGAGAGAGCCCGGTGATCAGCCTGATCAGACAAGGTGCGAGCGGCTCGTTGCCTATATGTTGGACGCCGCATTTGTTCTCGATCAACAGGGCAAGATCGTGCATGGTAACAAGTTGGCCGAGGTCCTGGTCGCCTCTCCGCTGTCTGCGCTCATTGGACAAAGGCTTTCTGATCTGCTGCATCCTGCGGATCGCGATGTGGCCCTTTTACTCCTCCGAAAGTCGGAGGGGTTCGTTCGCAATATCCGCATCCAACGAAAAGACGGTTCCCTTGTTTGGACAGACCTAATGGCAACCAGGGCAGACCCTTATCTGGTTGTCGTTGTGCGTGATGTGACCGAACAAAAGAGGTTGGAGGAGACGATTCATCGGATGGCTTGCTATGACGATCTGACCGGCCTTCCCAATCAACGATTCCTGATAGAGCAGATTAATGCGCTGGCCGAAAGCCGGCCGCATGTACTTTTGGTGATAGGGCTGGACCGCTTCAAGGAAATCAATGCGGCCTTTGGGCGCCGCTGCGGCGACCTATTATTAGAACAGATCGCATCCCGTCTGAAAGAAGTGGTGGAAAAATCCGCTCTCCTGGCACGTTTGGAAGGCGATCGGTTTGCAGCCCTTTTTCCGGAGGGGACGGAGGCGGAAGATGCCGTTCAGGTTGCCAAGGCTATTTTAAGTAGCCTGGAAACATCGTTTTCGGTCGAAGGACTTCCGGTGTGGGTGCGGGCGAGTATCGGCATCTCTCTCTTTCCAGAACAGGCCGGCGGGGCCCTTTTGCGTTGCGCCGATCTTGCCTTGCATGCGGCGAAGAAGAGCGCTGTTGGGTATGTCCTTTATTCTCCCGCCTGCGATCCGCAGACGCCGCTTCAGCTGGAGCTGATGGGCGATCTCGCCCGCGCCATCGAAACCGATCAGTTGTTTCTCGTTTATCAGCCGAAAATTGATCTTAAAACCGGACAGGTTGTCGGCGTGGAGGCGTTGGTCCGGTGGCAGCATCCGCAGTATGAGCTGATTCCGCCCAGCGAGTTTTTGTTGCCCGCTGAACAGACCGGACTGATTCATCCTCTCACCTTGTGGGTTTTAAAGAGGGCGCTTGGCGACTGTCAGGCATGGCATCAAGCGGGGGTTAAAATCAATATTGCCGTGAACCTTTCGCCCCGCAACCTGCAGGATCCGAAATTTCCGGATGATGTCGCTCATCTCCTTTCGGAGCATGGTGTCGCCGCTTCCTTTCTGGAACTGGAGATTCCTGAAAGAGGTCTGAGAGAGTACCGTCTGTTGGAGCCTTTGGCCCGCCTCAGCAAGATCGGCGTGAAAATCGTCATTGACGATTTCGGCTATTCGGTGTTCGGTACTCTTCGGGGATTTCCCGTGGATCAGATTAAAATAGACAAGGTGTTTATCAATGACATGGCGGTCGATTACGACAGTGCGGTGGTCGCCCGTTCCACCATCGAGTTGGGCCATACCTTTCATCTTTCGGTTGTGGCCGAGGGGGTTGAGGATCGGGAAACGATGGATCGTTTGACCGACCTCGGCTGTGATGCCGCTCAGGGATACCATTTAAGCGAGCCCCTTTCCGCCGAAGCGCTGGCGCAATGGTTGCGCGAGCGCGCATAAAGGCCGCCTTCCTCCTATGGGCCTAAGGTGATTTTGGAGTGTGATTTTGGAGTGTGATTTTGGAGTTGACGGAAAGATGGAACTTGGCCTAAAGGGGAAGGTGGCGGTCGTGACGGGGGCAAGCCGCGGCATCGGCAAGGCGATTGCCTTGGCACTTGCCTCAGAAGGGGCGGAGGTTGTTCTGGCCGCGCGGGGCAGAGAGGCGCTTTCTGAAGCGGCGGATGAAGCCGCCCGTTATGGCGTAAAGGCGTTTGCCGTTCCTGTTGATCTCGCAAGGCCGAGTGGACCCGGTCGCCTGATTCGACAATCGGTCAAGCAGTTCGGACGGATCGATATCCTGGTCAACAACCTGGGCGGCCCGGTTTGTTTTCTTCCCTTCCTGTCGCTGCCCGATGCAAATTGGCGCGCGACGTTGAACCTCGATCTGATGGTGGCGGTTCGAACCTGTCGGGCAGTGATCCCCCTAATGCAACGGGTGGGAGGGGGACGGATTATCAATATTGCATCGATTGCCGGCATCGAAGTTGATGAGAAGTTTCCCGACTACTCCGTTGCGAAGGCGGCGCTGATCGCTTTTGGCAAATATCTCTCGGTTGCATTTGCGTCAGACAATATCCTGGTGAATACCGTCTGTCCAGGGTCGGTCTGGACCTCGTCGTGGGAGGCGGAGGCCGATATCATGGCAAAGCAGGAAGGGATTTCAGGAAGAGAGGCGGCCCAAACCCTTCTAGGCCGCGCCGCTGCTGAAATTCCTCTAGGAAAAATGGGCGATCCTGTCGAGATCGGGAAGATGGTTGCTTTCCTTTCCTCTCCAAATCTAACCTGGATGACTGGCGCTACCATCCGAATGGATGGCGGAAAGACCAAAATAGCGTTATAAGATGGGAATTCTATTGGAGCTGCCGTGGTTTTTCTGCGCCGTGTATTAAATTATGTCCGTCCACATCGGCGGCTGGCCTCCCTTACCTTGGCGGCGGCGGTTGTCTCGACCGTCATGGACTTAATTCCCCCCTGGTTGATCAAAATCGGTATTGACGAGGGGATTCGTTCCCGCAAGGCAACGCTCCTTGTTTTTCTGGTGGTCATCATGGTGGTGGTTTATGTTTTAAAGGGCGTTTCGACTCGGGCCCGAATTCGGCTGAACAACACCTTTGAACAGAAGGTGATCTTCGATATCAGAAGCCATGTCTATCAGGCGATACAGCGACTGTCGGTTTCCTATTTTGAAAACCGCTCAACGGGGGAGATCATGTCGCGGATCAATAATGACATCGAGAATCTGGAGCGGATCCTGATTGATGGTACAGAGCACTTGGTCATTGCGGCGCTCACCCTGTTTGGAATTACGGTGGTCCTTTTTTCCATTCATTGGAAACTGGCGTGTGTGGCCATTTTGCCGATTCCGATCCTGGTCGTCTGCGCCATTTTGTTTACCAGCCGCGTGCACAAGGCGTATAAGGGGCTTCGCCAGCGCCTGGGCGACCTCAACGGTTATCTGCAGGATGCCCTTTCCGGTATACGGGAAACCATGATCTTCAATCGCCAGGATTACGAGGTGGCGCGGTTTGAGGAAAAAAGCCGGGCCTGTTGTGAGGGGAGTCTTAAGGTGGCGTATCTCTGGGCAAACTATTCGCCCGGGATGGCTTTTCTCGCCTCGATGGGAACCGTGCTTATTTTGGGATTTGGGTCCTTTGAGGTTTCACGGGGGAGGATGACCATCGGGGAATTGGTTGCATTTTTATCTTATGCCGCCCTCTTCTACGCGCCGATTAATCAAATTCATAGTGTTAATCATATGCTGCAGCATGCCATCGCCGCGGGAGAGCGGGTGTTTGAGTTGGTTGACACAAGGCCGGAGGTGGCCGATCCGGAGGCCCCGATTCTCATTCCGCAGAAATTGAAAGGATTTGTCCGTTTCCATCATGTCTCCTTCCACTATCGGACACGTACAAACGGCGGGCAGAAGCAGGTGCTAAAGCAGATTGACTTTGAATGTGCACCCGGCGAGACCGTTGCCTTGGTTGGCGCCACCGGTAGCGGCAAGAGCACCATCGTTTCGTTGCTGATGCGTTTGTATGATGTTCAGGAAGGGGTGATTACCATTGACGGATACGACATCCGGAAGATGCGTCTTGGCGCACTTCGGGAACAGATCGGCCTGGTTCGTCAGGAACCGTTTCTCTTCAATGAGACGGTTCGTGAGAATATCGCCTATAGCGATCCCGGTGCGGGGGATGGAAAAGTCATAGCCGCAGCAGCGGCTGCCTGCGCCGACGATTTCATTCGTCAACTTCCGGATGGATATCAGACCTGGATTGGAGAGCGCGGCGTAAAACTGTCAATCGGCCAGAAACAGCGTCTTGCCATTGCCAGGGCGTTTCTAAAAGATCCGCCGATTATTATTTTCGATGAAGGGACCTCCAGCGTCGATGCCGAGACCGAGGGAGGCATTCAGGAGGCGATGAAAAACCTCTTTTCCCATCGGACGGCATTGATCATCGCCCACCGTCTTTCCTCTTTGCGAGGCGCCGACCGGATTTTGGTGGTGGCCGATGGTGTGATTGTTGAATCGGGAAGCCACAATCTGCTTCTCCGTCAAAATGGTGTGTATGCGGCCCTTATCGAGGCGCAACTTCAATAAACATGGAAGGGCATCGCTTGCCTCCAGAACCCCGGCAGGACCAGATCAACCCTCGCTTGCAATCCTAACGCCCCATCAGCGGTTTTGATTTCCCAGCGTATTTGGCGTACCCCACGCCCATTACAGGGACATTGCCCTTTCACCTTGACTTTCTGGGTGAAATTCAATCATGATACGTGCTCGGTTTTTCACGATTAAAATCCAGAGGAAAGAATTGAATGGCTACGATAACATTGGATCTTGTTGCCCAGCTTAAAAAATGGCGTGAGTTGAATGAGTGGATTAAGAAGCATTTTTCAAAGGATGCGATTGCCGAAGCGTCGTTTTCGGATATAGCAGGAAAGTTTGAGGGTCAGGGCCCTCGGAGTCTGCTATTTTATGGATTTGGAGACAATGGAGCGGGCCAATCCGATCCGTTATTGACCGGCCATATCTTTGTGACCTATTTGACGGGGAAATATCCCAACGAGAGATCGAGATACGTCGATTTTTACCCTCCTCCCCCCGATCCGGCCCGTTTTGATTTTTATCGTCCGAAAGTAAAGATGCGTGATGGGGCGGCGGCCCGGCCAAAGGGTTTTTATATCAAGGAAGTTTTAGAGAAAGACTATGCGGAGGGAATCGGCGCAACCTACGCGCATCTCTCTCCGGGGGACGTCCGAAAGCTGTCGCCCTGGGGGTGGGGGCCGGAAGGATTCCAGTTTCTGGCCGTTGAAGAAGGATATGTCGATTTACTGATCGGGAAAAAGGTGACCATGTTTACCCTTGGGGACTATGCCATTGCGCCTTATGGAGAGTCCGATTACTACAGCACCGTCTTTCTAGGAACTTCCCGGAATAAGCTTGAAATTGGCGTTACCAATGCGCGCGATAACATTGCCAAGTACGCGCCTTCCCATTTTATCTGATCATGAGACCCAACCTAAAACACAAGAGCTATCTTTTGACCGATGGACCGGATCGCGCCCCCGCGAGAGCGATGTTGAAGGGAATCGGATTTAGCGATGAAGACCTTGCCAAGCCGCTGGTGGGTGTGGCCAATACCTGGATTGAAGTGATGCCGTGTAATTTTCATCTGCGGCGGCTTTCCGCCAAGGTTAAAGAGGGCATTCGTGCGGCGGGCGGGACGCCGATTGAATACAACACCGTTGCCGTTTCTGATGGGGTTAGCATGGGAACGGAGGGGATGAAGGCCTCACTGGTGAGCCGTGAGGTGATTGCAGATTCCATCGAACTGGTCGCAAGGGGGCATCTTTTCGACGCAGTCGTTGCCCTCACCGGGTGTGATAAGACGATTCCGGGCGCTATTATGGCGTTGGCGAGATTGGATTTGCCGTCGTTGATGTTGTATGGGGGATCGATTGCGCCGGGGCGTTTCGAAGGACGCGATGTCACGATCCAGGATGTTTTTGAAGCGGTAGGGTCTTTTGCGAAGGGGGAAATGTCGTCCATGCAACTTGCTGATCTGGAGGGCCACGCATGTCCTGGCGCTGGTGCCTGTGGAGGACAGTTTACGGCCAATACGATGGCCACCGCCGTTGAGATACTGGGAATGGCGTTTATGGGGAGCGGCGGCGTTCCAGCCGAGAATGATAAAAAAGATCAGGTTGCTTTTATGGCGGGTCAATTGGTGATGATGTTGTTGCGTTGCGATATCCGGCCCAGCCATATTATTACCCGAAGATCGTTGGAGAATGCCATTGCGGCAGTGGCAACGACGGGGGGATCGACCAACGCGGTCTTGCATCTGCTTGCGATTGCACGGGAGATGGGTGTTCCGCTTTCCATTGATGATTTTGACGCCATCAGCACCAAGACGCCGCTTTTGGCCGATTTAAAACCGGGGGGGCGGTATGTTGCCGTTGATCTGGAACGCGTGGGAGGAATTCGCTTGCTGGCGAAACGGCTTCTGGACGCCGGGATACTCCATGCCGATGCAGTGACTGTCAGCGGGAAGACGATTGGAGAAGAAGCAGTATCGGCGGAAGAAGCGCCTGGGCAAGACGTCGTCAGGTCTCTGGAGAATCCTATTAAGAGATCGGGCGGATTGGTTATTTTAAAGGGAAACCTCTCTCCGGAAGGGTGTGTTATCAAGATGGCAGGCCATGAGCGGCTGTTGCATCGCGGACCTGCCCGGGTTTTTGATAGTGAAGAGGCCGCATTTGCCGCCGTAAAATCAGGTAAAATCGTTTCTGGAGATGTCGTGGTGATCCGGTATGAGGGTCCTAAGGGCGGTCCTGGAATGCGTGAGATGCTAGGGGTAACCGCGGCAATCTCGGGGCTGGGACTTGGCGATTCAGTGGCCTTAATGACCGACGGCCGTTTCTCCGGGGCAACCCATGGATTAATGGCGGGACACGTTTCTCCGGAGGCGGCGCTCGGGGGGCCGATTGCCCTTCTTCGCGATGGCGATGTTGTTACCTTTGATATTGAGGCCAGACAATTGAATGTGGCGCTTTCAGATCAAGAACTGATGATGAGGGCAAAAGAATGGAAGGCCCCTTCTTGCCGATATCAAACGGGTGTCATGGCAAAATATGCCCGTCATGTCTCCTCTGCTTCACAAGGGGCAACCACCTTCTAGCCAATCGTTTGAAAACCCGCAGTAAAAATGAGCCCTTCCCGTATCTTCATAACGGTGTTGTCGATCATCGTGGGGTTGGGAGTCTCCATCCATTTTTTGACAAGCTTGGTTGCTCCGACATCGCAGGACCCCGCTGTGTCGGCGTATGATTTAACCCTCCCCCGCACGCCTTCGGATGCCAAGAGGCTGCAGAATCCGATTCCGGTTTCTTCAGAAGTGATTGCGATGGGCAAGGCCCTTTATGGAGGAAAAGGCAATTGCTTTGTCTGTCATGGGCAGGAAGGGAGAGGCGATGGCGAAGGGGGAAGTATGCTTAATCCGCCACCGCGCGATTTTAGCGATCCGACATTTCAACACCTTCGAACAGATGGCGAGATATTCTGGACAATGAAGTACGGTATTCCGGCAACCGGGATGTTCTCCTATATACCGCGGCATCTTTCAGAAGAGGAGGGCTGGCGGGTGGTCCATTATATTCGCGCCCTCAACAGAAACAGGCAGTCGTCCGAGCTTCTTTTAGAGAAGCAATAAAGGCGCTGTTAAAGCGCGCCTGTGCGGACCCAAAATTCAATTTTTCGGTTTTGTCCTGTTTACGAAGTAGGTTTGAAAATTCCAAAACAGCTTGTATAACCGTGCAGAAAGGTGTTTCCTCCAATTGCGCCGATCTCGCCATTGCAGAAAAATCCTCCCAGCGGAATGGTGCCGATCTTGGCCTCGAAGAGGTTGCTGTCATGGTTGACCTTTCCGTGGAAATTCTTCCCTCGTCCAAGACAGGAGAATAAGAGCGCCCCCTTGGCTGGCTTAGGGCGGCCTTCCGATAGGTACTTGGTCAGGAGCCACTGGAGGTCTTCTGTGGAGGTTTCGGCGTCTCTAAGATGGAATTGGCCCGTCTGCCCTTCTCGTAGGAGTGCCCCGATTGCGATGTGTCCGCTTTTTGGATCCATTCCGACAAGATTCCTGATCAGGAAGTCTCCGCGAGACAGGTCTTCCTTAAAGGGGGTCATGGCCAATCCGAAAAAGAGGGAATGATGCATCTTCTCTTGATCCTGTTTGTTGCACGACTCAAATAATTCTTTAATGATGGTTAAAGGGGGTTTATGGTCGATCTCCATAAGGAGATTTCGATCGCAGCGGGTAATGGAAAAAGGCTGTCCGATGGGGCGGCATCCTTGGGCAACGATGGTATCAATCTGAATATCTCCGGTCAGGGCGATGCCAATCATGCCGGAATAGTATGTTTTGTCGTTTACGAATAAGGCATTTCCCCCGAACGCCCCTCCTCCGCTGGCCAACCCTCCTACCTTGACCGAACCCGGATAAGCGAAATCTAATCCCATTAAGCCTTTTTCCATGTCGAATGAAAGTGGATCACCCAGGAGGACGAAATAGGGTTTTGGTTCAATCTCTACCCGAAGGCAGTTGTGCCAATGGGTTGGGCTGGAATCCATATTCGGGAGGGCCTGGGAGGTTAAATGAAACGTCTTGCACGTTGTGCCGGGAAGTTGTGCGGCCGTCAGCGCCATGGCAGGATGATTTTCAATCTCTCTCCCTCCCCCAATGACCCCTCCCGCCGAACAGCCGATGAGCGTTTCGCAGCCCAGCGCTTCACGGATGGCATGGGGAATGGTGTCGTATCCTTTTTGGAAATGGGGTGTAACAAATAGGAAGGCGAGATCAATCGGCCCGTTTTGGAGTTGGGTTAGAATTGCCTCGGTCAAGTGCTTGACGGAGTTTTGTGGTGATTCTCCCGCGCAGACGGCGGAGGCCCATTGCATGGCACTTCTTTCCACTGAAGGTCTATACATAGCATATCAACCCTGACAGGACAAGCCTTATGCAGGAAGTTGATGTCATTTGGAATAAAGATTGGCGGCAGTCACAAAATCGCGTCTGCCTTGGCGGCGAAGATAAAATCACTTTCGGTCAGGCCGTTAATCTTGTGCGTCCATATCGTTAGAGTCACCTTTCCCCATGCGAGATAAATGTCGGGATGGTGATCCTGACTTTCGGCAAGTTCTCCCACCTTCACCGTGAAGCGAAGGGCCTCCTGAAAATCAGGAAAACGGTATGTCTTTTCGAGATGATGTTCGTCCACGACGCGCCAGTCGTTGCCAATCTGGTTCAGCAGGTTCGTTAACGATTCCCCTTTTAAGGGAGGGATTCCTCCCTTGCACGGGAGACATTTCTTCTCCGCTAATTCGTTCTTCATTAAAAAGGCTCCCTATGGTGTGATGATATCATACCATAGGGTAAGGCGAATTCCCCTCTCATGTCCATTGAGATTTTTTTGTCGGTGATGGTACAATGACTGTGGCGAAAATGACCCGGATGCAACAAAACCGGGTGTCCTAATTTGTAAGAGTGAAACAGAGACAAGGCGGTCTTAAAATAAAGAACGGGGGATGAGGTTTGTATGCGAGAGTTGTTTGGAACGGATGGTATACGTGGCGAGGCCAATGTCGAACCGATGACCGGAGAGACGATCATGAAGCTGGGTCGGGCGGCGGCCCATATTTTTAAGAACCGTACGGGGAGGCATCGGATTGTCATCGGCAAGGACACCCGTGTTTCAGGGTATATGCTGGAATCGGCCCTTACGTCGGGTATCTGCTCAATGGGGGTCGATGTTTTATTGCTGGGACCGATTCCAACCCCTTCGATTCCATTTCTTGTGCGAAGTTTAAGGGCAGATGCCGGTGTGATGATATCGGCCTCCCACAATTCTTATGAGGATAACGGCATCAAGTTTTTCTCGAAGGAGGGGTTGAAACTTCCGGATGAGTTGGAACATCAGATTGAGGGGTTCCTCACGTCGGGAGAAATCGACACCATCAGACCCACGGGGGGGGAGATTGGAAAGGCTTATCGCATTGACGACGCAGATGGGAGATATATTGAGTTCGTAAAGAATTCCCTTCCCAAAGGACTTGATTTCCAGGGGATTAAGATTGTGGTTGATTGTGCCCATGGGGCTGCTTATAAGGTAACGCCGACCGTCCTGAAAGAATTGGGCGCAAAGGTGATTGTCTTAAACAACACCCCAGACGGGACCAACATCAATGATGACTGTGGCGCCCTCTTTCCCCAGGAATTGCAAAAGAAGGTTATAGAACATCATGCAGATATTGGAATTGCGCATGATGGAGATGCAGATCGCGCCGTTTTTGTGGATGAAAAAGGGAACGTTGTGGACGGCGATGCAGTGATGGTTTCCTTCGCCATTTCCCTTCAGAAAGAAAAGGCATTAAAACGGGATACCTTGGTGACCACGGTTATGAGTAACATGGGGGTTGAACTGACACTTCAGCCAAAGAGAATCCATGTGGTCCGCACGCCGGTGGGTGACCGATATGTTTTGGAGAAGATGATAAAAGGGGAATATAATTTTGGTGGAGAGCAATCCGGTCACATCATTTTCCTTGATTACAGCACCACGGGGGACGGCCTGATTACCACCTTGCAGTTGTTGTCCCTCATGAAAAGATATAACACAACGGCCTCTGAAATTGCCGCTTGCATGACTCTACTGCCCCAGGTGTTGATCAATGTCAGGGTCAAAAAGAAACAAGCGCTCTCCCAACTTCCGGAATTTCAAAAAGCGGTTGAAATGTGTGAGAAAAAATTAAAAAAACGGGGCCGAATTTTAGTCCGGTATTCCGGAACGGAGCCGCTCCTTCGTATTATGATTGAAGGAGAGCATCAGGCTGTGATTTCAACAATGGCCGAGCAGTTGGCCGAAGTCGTCCAAAAGAAGATCGGGGTCTTATAACCTGCTTTTACAAGGGGTTGTATCGCAAGCCTTTCTCCTTCTCTGTACGGTTAGCTCGTTTCCCAAGTCAGTTTCTTCTGTCTGTATTCCTTAAGTTTTCCTTGAAAAATGACGATAGATCAGGCGAGAGGCGCGAATTGCTGCTTTCGCCTCGCTTGACAGGTGGACAATATTTGTTATGTTTAAAAGTAGAGGGTTGGAAGGTCGTTGAAAAGCTTATTTTCAATATCCGATACGTCCTGATTAATTGTGTGGTAGGGATTTCCCGTGTTTTATAAGGAAGTCAATATAAAAAAGAGATTTTATCTGGGGTTCTTTCTGATATCGCTCCTCTTGGTGCCGGTTCCCCATGTCTTGGGAGGGGAGGCGGTTGAGGAGATGTTTCAGCAGGTGTTGCGGAGTGATGATGTGGAGTCAAACCGTGCTATCTTGCAGAGGATCATCGATTTGGAGCCAGATTCGGCCTATGGGCATTTTTCGAAAGGGTGGTTTTTGGGGCAAGAAGGAAATTATAAACGGGCGATTGCCGAGTACCGGACCGCTTTGGGAATAGAACCCCAGTTTGGAGAGGCAAGACATAACCTTGCGACGGCCTATTTTTATCTGGGATTATGGTCGGAGGCGATCCGTGAATATGAAAGGGTACTCCGTCAATATCCTGAATGGGGAGACACACGTCTTAATTTGGGCTCGGCTTACTACATGTCTGGACACCATTTTGCCTCTGTTTCCAAATGGGAAGAAGTTCTGACCCTTTCCCCTGACAGGTTCATCGTGCATTACTATCTTGGGTTGGGATATGACCAATTAGGGCGAAAGTCCGAGGCGCGTCGTCATTATCTGCATTTTTTAATGCACGAAAAAGATGGAGAGGCCTTTTCGGAGTATATTGCGCTGGCAACAAAACGGCAGGCCGAAATCTGGGTAGAGGAAGGGCGTGAGCGGACGTAGTCCCCTGTTTGTGAAAGAGGCCTGCCGTGACCTTCTCTTCGAGAAGCGTAAAAACATTTTGTATCTGCAAAGTCACAGCCTACACCGCTCTTCTTTCTGACTAAAATCCCCTGCCTCCTGGACCAGGGGGTTCCATCGTTTTACTTTATACGATCTCTGTATTATAATCAGACCGCATTTTTTGGGGTGTTTTGCGCCTTCATGCATCTGACAGAGGTGGACAGGAAGAATATCGGGATGGAGGGCCGTTCCAAAAATGAAGCGAAACATACAGCCAAAAAAAGGCTTGGGGATGTTTTCGTCGAAATTGGTTCTCTGACGGCGGAGCATTTAAAATGGGCGCTGGATGAGCAGAAGAAGACGGGAAAGCGTTTGGGGGAGATGCTCATACACCTGCAACTTATTACGGAAGGACAGATGGCGCAGGGTCTTGCCTCACAGCTTGGCGTGAAATATGTCGAATTGGCTTCACTCCCAATAGATGCCGCATTGACTCAACTGGTGCCTGAATCGTTGGCCAGACGCCATTTGGTTATGCCGATTGAGATACATCATAAAAAGGTAACGATGGCGATGGTGGACCCGCTTGACTATCAAGCAATCAACGATCTTCGGTTTTATACGGGGATGGCTATTCATCCTGTGATTGCGAGCCGAAGCGATATTCTGGATGCGATCGGTAAATATTATGGCGGTGGCATCAGCGGGGCGAAGGAAATATCCGGTTTCGAAAAGGGGCCTGTTGAGACCACGGTTGATGTTCTCTCCGACCTGTCGGAATCGGATATTCTGAATGCGGAGACCCGCTCGCTTGAGAAGCGGGGACATCTGGCGCCGACGATTCAATTGACGAACAGCATTTTCGATAAGGCCGTGATGCTGCGCGCCAGCGATATTCATATTGAACCGCGGCAGAATGATTTTAGAATCCGTTTCCGCGTGGATGGCCTCTTGGCGGAGGCGATGAAGCTCCCGAAGTGGGCCCAAAACCCGCTGGTGTCTCGTATCAAGATATTGGCCAAACTGGATATCTCCGAACGACGTCTACCACAGGATGGCGCAATGCGGGTGATGGTGGACAATCGGGAGGTGGATCTGCGCGTCTCTACCTTGCCAACACTTTATGGTGAAAAAGTCGTTATCCGGATCCTGGATCAATCGAAAATGTTTTTTGGTCTTGATCAAATTGGTTTTCTGGAGAGAGATGTCCAAACGATCAAAAATATGCTCAAGAAGAGAAAGGGAATGATTTTGGTAACCGGTCCGACCGGCAGTGGAAAGACGACCACCCTGTATGCGGCGGTGAACCATCTGAAATCCGAAACCAGCAACCTGACCACGATTGAAGATCCGGTGGAGTACACCATCAGCGGAATTAATCAGGTACAGATCAACCCGGAGATCGGATTTACCTTTGCCGCCGCCCTTCGTTCTATTCTCCGGCAGGACCCGAATGTCATATTTGTGGGAGAAATCCGCGATTTGGAGACGGCCGAGATTGCATTCCGGGCCGCTCTGACGGGTCATCTGGTTCTTTCCACCCTTCATACGAATGATGCGGCAGCGACGATCACAAGATTAATTGATCTCGGCGTTCCACGCTACATCGTCTCTTCTGCAGTGGTCGGTATTGTGGCGCAACGTTTAGTACGAAGGATTTGCCAGAAATGCACCCCTCCGCCTGAGACAAACGAGCCCTATCTTTATCCTGTTTCGGAGGAAGAGCCGCTCTTTCAGAAGAAGGGGTGTGGCGTATGCAGCGGAACAGGGTTTTTAGGACGTATTGGAATTTTTGAGATACTGACCCTTTCGACCAAGCTGAAAGAACTGATTTCTTCCGGTGCGACCGACCAGGAGTTGCGCTCTGCGGCCTCCGGGATGGCGACCATGGAGGAGGACGGTTTTGAAAAAGTGCGACGCGGATGGACAACGGCAGAAGAGGTGATCCGCGTGATCGAGAAGGAAGAGGTCTTTAAGAACTTCTGTCCAAAATGCAACCGTCCCATGCACATGGACTTTTTAATCTGTCCTTATTGTGAATGTGTTTCT
Organism: Candidatus Troglogloeales bacterium; assembly: GCA_005239595.1. Taxonomy (GTDB): domain Bacteria; phylum Nitrospirota; class Nitrospiria; order SBBL01; family SBBT01; genus SBBT01. Next base: position 18,333 of record SBBT01000223.1, read on the forward strand.
CCTTACGTCTGCCTGGAGTGCGGAAAATTATTGCAGCCCGAATGGCTGGCCTGTCCTTATTGCAGGCATAAGATTGCCCGTTCTCCAGAGCGCCATCCTAAACCTAAGAGCCGTGTGGATCGCAGGCGCGACGTAAGAAAAGGAGAGGTGTTAGATGACGCAGCAGGGACTTGAAAAAGAGACGATCGCCCATCTGAGGGCAATGGCGAAGACAAAGGGGATTCGACTTCATCCTGCACTGAGAAAGGCGGAGATTGTTCGGCTTCTTCTGGCGACTGAATCTCCTGTAGCGAAGAAGGAGAAAACCCCTGCGCCTCCCTTACCAGAGAGTGCTTCCAAAATAGATCGTCCGGTTTCTTCTTCCGATCCTGTTGTTCCTCAAGCATATGGCTTAAGCCATGTTGTCGCCTTGGTCCGCGATCCTTGGTGGATTTACGCATACTGGGAGGTGACCCAGGAGAGTCTCGCTGAAGCGAATCGAAAGTGTGCCGATGACACAACCCGGTTGACCCTGAGAATCTATAACGTTACATTTGTCCTCGATACAATTCATTTTTGGGATATCGAAGTCTACCACAGAATCGGAAATTGGTATATTGATGTCGGGCAACCCGATGAGGCCTATTTTGTTGAAATTGGGGTAAAGTCGCCTGCCGGACTGTTTGTGGCGATTGCCCGATCGGGCGTGATTCGAACGCCGACCGCCTCCATCTCCGGGCGGCTTGACGAAGAGTGGTGGACCTTGGAACCGCCTCTCTCGGCGCGCTCTTACGAAAGCGGGATTCCGCTGGTTTCCTATGCCGACGAAGGGAGACGCCTTCCCCTTGACCTCTTCAAAGAGGAATCTGCCGCCGCCTCTGTCGCCTCCTCGTCCGGCCTTTCTTCCTTAAACCGGCCTTCGAAATAGGGGTGAACGATGGAAAAGGGATATCTCGCCTTGGTTCTTCATTCACATCTCCCGTTTGTCCGTCACCCGGACCATATAGAGTTTCTGGAGGAGGACTGGTTTTATGAGGCGATTACCGGAACCTATATCCCGCTGATTGGAGTCATCGAACGTCTTTATCATGAGAATGTCCCCTTCCGGATAACCCTCTCCATCTCGCCTACGTTAGCAGCCATGATGGCCGATCCTCTGCTGCAATCGCGCTATCTTTCCCACATCGAACGACTCATCGAGTTTTCCCAGAAGGAGTTGCATCGCACCGAAAAAGATCCTGCGTTCCATCCTCTGGCCAGGATGTATTTTGAACGGTTTGTCCATGCCCGGTATGTTTTTTCCGATCTGTACGGAGGGAATCTTCTGAAGGCGTTTCGCACTTTTTCTGAGCGGGGTTCGGTGGAGTTGATGACCTGTGCGGCGACGCATGGATTCCTTCCGCTGATGTCGGTGAATCCCAATGCGGTTCGGGCGCAAATTGAAATCGGCGCCCGTGAACATGAACGGCATTTTGGGGTGCGTCCGAACGGGATATGGCTGCCGGAGTGCGGCTATTACCCTGGCCTGGATGCCCACTTGGCTGCCTGCGGCATCCGCTATTTTATCGTAGATACGCATGGGTTGCTACATGCCGCACCGCGCCCTAAGTATGGGGTCTATGCACCGATCTGGTGCCGATCCAGGGTGGCTGCATTTGGGCGCGATACGGAGTCGTCGAAACAGGTTTGGAGCGCCAATGAAGGATACCCGGGCGACTATGCCTATCGCGATTTTTATCGTGATGCCGGTTTCGATCTCGATCTTGACTATGTCCGTCCTTATATCCATCCGGATGGTATTCGGATTCATACGGGGATCAAATATTATCGGATTACCGGAAAGGGAAACTATAAAGAGCCTTATAATCGAGGTTGGGCAATGGCGGCGGCTGCGGCGCATGCGGGGAATTTCATGTTCAACCGGGAGAGGCAGATCGAACACCTTAACGGGGTGATGGGGAAAAAACCGATTATCGTCGCACCGTACGATGCCGAACTCTTTGGCCACTGGTGGTTTGAGGGCCCTGAATGGATTGACTACCTTGTTCGTAAAGTCGCTTTTGATCAAAACACCTTTCGCTTAACCACGCCGATTGAATACCTCAGAGAAAATCCCAAGAATCAAGTGGCAACCTTGTCGATGAGCACATGGGGTTATAAGGGATATAACGAGGTCTGGCTCGAAGGATCAAATGATTGGATCTATCGGCATCTTCACAAGGCGGCTGACCGGATGGTGGAAATGGCGGACCGTTTTCCCAGCGCAGAAGGTTTAAAGAGGCGGGCACTAAATCAGGCCGCGAGAGAGTTGCTTCTGTTGCAGGCGTCAGACTGGGCCTTTATCATGAAAACCCAGACAGCGGTTTCCTATGCAATAAAGAGAACAACGGAACATATTGCGCAGTTTACCCGTTTGTATGAAGAGATCCTGTCGGATAGAATAAGTGATATTTACTTAAAGGAGCTGGAGGGGAGAAACAACCTGTTCCCAGAGATAGACTACCGTCTTTACAAATCCTGATTACAAATCCTGATTCCTTTCTTGTCTTTTGATCTTGTTGTGGATTAGTATCAATAAACACAAGATACGTTCGTTGATTACGGAGATCCGGTGTCGGAAGAGTGCCCAGAAGGTCCGTCTAAAGGAAAAGTCCTTGTAGCGATGCCGATGTTGACGGATCCTAATTTCTGGCAAACCGTTGTCCTCTTGTGTGAACACGGCGCGGAAGGTTCTTTAGGATTAGTGATCAACCGGCCTACCCACATGGCTGTCTCCACTCTGATTCATGACTTTCCGGGGCTTCCAGATGCACAGCAGGTTTATGCGGGCGGGCCGGTTTCAAAGAGTAGAATGCTTATTCTTTGCCGTGGGAATTCTTCTTTTGGGGGCCACGACATTCTTGAAGACGTTTTTCTTGTAAAAGACATGGAGGCATTAAAATTGTCTGGTTCTTTAGGGGCCAACCAGGAGGTCCGTTGTTATCTGGGATATGCCGGTTGGGCGGCAGGGCAGCTTGCCGCCGAATTGGGGACGGGGGCCTGGCGGATTCTCTTGGCAGACTCGGCCTTGATTTTCGATGTCGAACCTGAAAGACTTTGGCAGAAAATGATACGACAGCTCGGCCCAGGGTGGTCCTTTTATGCTTCGATGCCCGCAGATCCAGGCATGAACTAATATGCCGATGCCGGGAAATCGGCATGTAGCCGCCTGCCCCAGCTATTCCGACGTGGCCGCGAATAGACCCCGCGGGCGGCACTCCTGTTTCTCCTGATTTTAGAACAGCATAATGAAGGAAGCGCCTTTTTTAGTCCTTGTCGGATTCGTCCTGCTATTGATGCTTATTTCAGGGGTGATCCGCATGAATCGAATTCGTTCCGACGCGAAGGCCGCGCGCATCAGACAGACGTCGTCGGTAAAAATCCCTGCCCCGGATCCATCCCGTTTTTCCCATTTACGCGTTGCTACATTAGGAGCAAGTGGCGCGCCGATGGTTTATATAAAAGGGGGGACGTTTTGGATGGGCACCCAAGAGGAAGTAGGGGAGTATGATGAAAAACCGGTTCGAGAGGTGCGTATCCTCCCTTATTTTATTGATCTTTATGAAGTAAGCAATACCCACTACCAGAAGTTTGTGAAGAGGACCCACCGGTATCAACAAGAGGTCATGATTTTTTTTGATGACGTTGCCTTTCTTTTTGAACCGGGTTTTCCTGCCGTGGGCGTTTCGTGGTTTGACGCCCTTGCCTATTGTGCGTGGGATGGAAAACGCCTTCCAACAGAAGCTGAATGGGAGTATGCGGCCCGAGGAGGGGATCAGCGCCAGTTCCCCTGGGGAGAGACCTTTCTGGAAGGGTATGCCAATATTCGCGGGGAAGAGGATGGATTTGCCTATACAGCCCCTGTCGGAAGTTTTGAGGCGGGGAGAAGCGCGTTTGGCCTTTATGAAATGTCCGGAAATGCCTCCGAGTGGGTCTTTGACTGGTATGACGAATTTTTTTATAAAGAGGGGCAGGTGACGCTTCCAGTCGGGCCGGATACGGGGATTGCGAAAGTACACCGCGGGGGGGCGTGGGATAGTGTAGCGACCGATACGCGCACCTCAAAGCGATTTGCGACAGCCCCGGGACGAAAGGAGGCCACCATCGGTTTCCGTTGCGCGATGGACGCCCCACGAGAGGGTGCAGGATGACATAAGATTTACCCCGCTCTCTTCTGAGAGCGTTCTTTAATCATCGACCATAGAAAAGAAAATTCCTCGCCCTTGAGCATCGCTTGAACTAAAAAATAGCTTGCCATACCCCCCGTTATCGTTAACGTCAATGTCCATCCTTTGATCCACCAATTTCCCTGCGACAGCCAAAGCGCCTGGCGGCTGACCCAGAGCGCGGGAAGAATAATGGTGAATGAGGCAATCGCGGTTTTGATGTGGGAGGCGAGGATTCTCTTCCCATCGATTGGTCCTGTATGGCGCCTTAAAATAAAGAGAAGGGCTAAGAAATTAAAAATGGCGGAAAGGGAGGTGGCTAGTGCAAGGCCTTTATATTCAAGGGGACGCATTAAGAGGATATTTAAGACCAGATTCAAGGCCATGGCAAGGATCCCGACTATAACGGGGGTCTTGGTGTCTGAAAGTGCGTAGAAGGCAGGGACGACGACGCGAATTCCTGCGAAGGCCCAGAGCCCTATCGCGTAAAAAAGAATGGCATTGGCGGTTCCCATCGTCGCAAGGGCATTGAATTCCCCATGCTCGAAAAGAAGATGAACGATCGGGATTCTTAAACAGATCAATCCCATCATGGCGGGGAAGGTGATGAAGAAGATAAGGCGAAGTCCAAAAGAGAGGGTGTGGCGCAGCGCCGCTGTTTCTCCCTTTGCAGCCTGCGCAGATAAGGTGGGCAAAAGGGCGGTCGAGAGGGCGACGGCAAAAATCCCCAGCGGGAAATGGATGAGCCGCATCCCATAATAGAGAAAACTCACGCTCCCCGTGGGAAGGAACGAGGCAAGGAGGGTACTGACGAAGATATTAATTTGCATGACAGACATCCCCACTGATGTCGGCAGGATGAGCTTCCCCATCTGTATAACGCCGGGGTGGAGGGGCCAGAGAGGGCGCCGAAGAGAAAAAGGGAACCCTTCTTGGTGGAGGGCTGGAAGCTGGCTGAGGCATTGCGCCAATCCTCCGAGTGTGACGCCGATCGCGGCGGCATAGGTCGGCTCGTCAAAAAAGGGGGCAAGTCCCAACACAGAGAGGATGCTGACCACATTGAATACCCCGGAGGCAAAAGAGGGCGGGCCGAAGCGGTGCAGGCTGTTTAAGATGCCCATCGTCAGGGCGGCAAGAGAGACAAAAAGAAGAAAAGGAAACATGATACGGGTCAACGTTGTGGTCAGGTGAAATTGATGCAGGTTGTTCCGGAAACCCGGCGCGATGGCGGATACAATGTTCGGGGAGGCGATCAGTCCCAGACAGGTAACAATGATGAGGATGAGGAAGAGCGTTGTAAACGCGGCATTTGCAACTGTTTTCGCCTCTTCCCGAGTTTGATGGGTGAGGTATTTCGTGAAAACAGGGATGAACCCTGCCGACATGGACCCTTCCGCGAAAAGTTCACGGAACATGTTGGGAATTCGAAAGGCGACGTAAAAGGCATCCGCCGCAACTGTTGCCCCAAAGATATTGGCCAGAACCATATCTCTGACGAACCCAAGAATGCGGCTGACGAAGGTTGCAAAGGCGACCAGCCCTGCTGCTGACGCGATTTTCCTCTCGGTCTTAGGAGGTAGGTTTTCTGTCGTAGCCAAGTCAATCGGTCAGTGAGATGCCATAGTGAACAGATCGGTCTTTTTTCAGATCGGTCTTTTTTCTTGACAAATGAAGAAATAGGCAATACAATTCTGAGTTTCTTGGTTTCTGCTTTACCTCAATTTTCCCCTTAGACCTTATTGAACTTATAATAGATTAGGGGTTTTTGTTTGAGTCGCCGGGTTTTATATCATGGTTTCTTTATTCCTGTAAAGGGTAACGCTGGCGTAGCTCAGTTCGGTAGAGCAGCTGACTTGTAATCAGCAGGTCGGGGGTTCAATTCCCTTCGCCAGCTCCAATGGCGTGTCAGCGAGCGAGGATGAGATGAAGGGAGAGATATCCTTCAAGCCGGGGAGGTTCCCGAGTGGACAAAGGGAACAGACTGTAAATCTGTCGCCTTCGGGCTTCGGAGGTTCGAATCCTCCCCTCCC
>SBBT01000024.1 GCA_005239595.1 Candidatus Troglogloeales bacterium
AACGTGAGGAGCATGCCGGCGTCGTCCATCTCTTCAAGGAGAAAAGAGGTCAGTCCGCGGGGTTCGTCAATCTCGGCAATGAGGTCTTCTGCCGTGAGGCCGCAAAGCGCCATGGAGGAGGTGCAGGCATAAAGCTTCACATCCCCCTGGGACTTTAAATCACGAATCACCTTCTGTAAATCGATTAAGCCGTTCGCTTCATAGTTCTTCTGAAGGGTTGTCTCCGTACCGGCATAGACGGGAGAGAGGTTTAATTCAGAAACCTTCTTTTTGGAGAGTTTGAAAACGGCCTCATCCCGAAGGAAAATTCTGATCGGCATCTCGCAATTTAAGGCCGCCATGACCATGGTAAAGACCGTCACGAAATTATTGTGGCTCCCCCGCGTGACCAAAATGGCCATCTTTTTCATTGAAGTCCCCCCTTCTCGATAAAAATCTTGACCAGGCCATCGTCATCTTCCACTTTCAAAACAGGGTGCTTGAATTTATGCGTCCAGGCGGTAATCTCCCTCTGTTGAAAACGGTTTCCGTGCACCTCCAGTATCTCCCCCTTTTGCATCTGGGCCAATGTCGTGCGAATGACACCGAGGCTGCGGCAGTCGATCGGGTTGAAATAGGAGGTTACGTTTAGGATGCGCGCGATGGAATTACCAGACAAGGACGTTGTCATGCTCCTCTAAAAGCTGAATCGATTCCCCTTCGCTGACGACATCAATTCCGGGAATCAAATCCTCTTTGAGAATCCCACGCGCCGCCATATCTTCCGATACCGCCTTTACTTGGGCCCCATGTTCAATCATAAAGGTCATCACCTTGTCTGGGGAGGAGTCATGAAGCATCACATCCTGCCCCATAATTTTAGCGCTGACCCTCTGGTACTTCACCCCATAAGTGACCGCCGAATCGCGCAGCAATACGTTCACTTCTACCGGCGTGTCGGAGACGCCCAGGGCCGTCGCGAAGACATGCGGGTCGACCGGTTCGAAACTCAAATAGATCGGTTTTTCTAGAATAACCAACACTTTGCTTGCCATTGTCGCTCTCCTTGTAACATTAACGGTATGTTGGGATACAGATGACCCTGTCGGCCGCTTTAATAAACTTCCATAGGTCGCCCAGTGTCCCCACAATTATCCCGCCCATCTGATGCTTCTCCACGCCGCGTTCCTGGACACAGAGGATGCAGGAAACCCAATCGAGCTTCGCCCCATGAAGTCCTGCCCGCATGAGCTGATCAATAAAGCGTCCGATATTCGGATGTTTTTCCCCCAGGACTTTCTGAAGAGAGCCAGGTTCGTTATGGTCAATCTGATCCTTATTGGTCAATGTGACTGCCTCTTCAAAGGCCCAGACATTGACATCCACCCCCCGCTGCAAGAGCTTCTCCACCAACCGAAGTACCGTTGTGGGGGCCTCACGCTGATAAGAGCCGGTGGCCAGGACAATCGCCACCCTCTTTACCTTTGAAACGACTGTAGTCATCTTTTTGCCTCCTTCTCGTTTTAGGCGTCGTCCAACCGAACCGCCTTAATACCACATTATCTTGTCGGACCCTTCCGAGATCATATCCGCCAGATGATCCATATTCGACAGGCTAATTCCCTCTTCCAGGTGCATGACACCCCGCGACTGACACGAAAGATCATCCGCCATAATCTTGGCCCCCTTCCTGGAAAGCGTTGCCAATTCCTTTCCCGCTGCGCTTCCCTTTCTGGCCGCAATCACGCCGTTTTCAATCAGAAAAAGGGCGACCTCATTCCCATTTTCCTTTAACGCTCCGGCAACTTTTTGGATATATCGGCCGCTCGTGTACTCCGTCAAATCCCGGCTATTGACAATCAAATAATGTGCCATTTCTCCCTCCGTATCATCAACCGACTTTAGCCCTTCATAACGGGCCAGAACCTGACTATAGACGGGGAACTTTCCCCTTGTCAAGGTTTTGCTAATAAGGCTATAATTCATAGTTTTCGGTATCTGTCAGATACTTTATCCGGCGCGCCAATGAAGATAGGGAAGGCTATTTTTAGAGGGGTTTTCGTTATTTTTCTCCTATTTCCAATCAACGGATCGGCGTCTTCAGCCGTTGGGAATATGGACGATATCGCGCGCTGGGTCTTGACCTATTTCCCAAAAACAGCCGGATCGGTCGTCTCAATGGAGGGTTCAGATATCGCAATTGATCTGCGGGAGGCGCATGGTATCGTAGAGGGGATCCTCTTGACGATCTATAGAGAATCAAGCCCCGTGTATCATCCTGTGACAGGGATTCAGCTAGGCCAACAGGAAGAGGAGGCAGGCCTCCTGGAAGTACGGAAAATCGGCGATCACCTGATACAGGGCCGGTTGGTCCGTTCAGGCGATACCGTTCGTATAGGGGATTTGGCCCGGATTTCGGCTGCCAGAATTCCACTCGGCATCCTCCCTTCAGGAGAGACGGCAGATCATTTTCTGATGAATGAATTGACATCCGCCTTGACGGAGACGGGCCGGTTCCGTATCAGCCCGCTCCCCTCAATGACCACGCTGGATGAGGCGGCTCAAAAGAACATTTTTTATCTGGTACAGGTTTCCTCCTTTCAGGAGGGAGAAGCCCTCGTGGTGAATCTTACTCTTCTAAACACGCTTACGGGGAAGGCGATCTCGGATCTCTCAACGAAAATCAACCCCTCTGACGAGACCGACCTGGTCTTAGAGCGCCTTCAACTTAAACTTTTTGAAAAGCGAAAACAGCATTGAATGACAGGAAATCGTTAAAGCTCCAATAACCGTTCACTCTATAAACATTATGCGCGCAAAGAGGAAGTCCCCTTCCATAAAACTAGAAACACCAGAAGAAAAGGAGCTTCTCTTACAAGTCAACCCCCAGAATCTTCCACAACATATCGCGATTATTATGGATGGAAACGGGAGATGGGCCGCTCTAAAGCGGCTTCCCCGCATTGAAGGACATCGCCGGGGGATTCAGTCGGTCAGGGAGATTGTAACCCTTTCAAGGGAATTGGGGATAAAGGCCCTGACCCTGTATGCCTTCTCCAATGAAAATTGGAATCGTCCGCTGTCTGAAATATCACCGCTGATGATGCTGCTGGAAAAATACTTACAGAAAGAATTAAAGACGATGATGGAAGGTGGAATTCGGTTTAGAACCATTGGACAGATTGATCGCCTTCCTGATCAGGTAACCCGGTTAATTCAACGGGTAGAGGAGAAGACCAAAGGGAATAAAGAGATGACCCTCATCCTGGCACTCTCCTACGGGGGGCGGTCTGAAGTGGTGGACGCCATTAAGCGCGTGATAGAAGATATCAAAACGGATAAGCTCTCAATCAAAGACCTTGATGAGGAGCGATTTTCAAATTACCTGTACACACGCGATTTCCCTGATCCCGACCTGATGATCCGAACGGGGGGGGAGATTCGAACCAGTAACTTTCTGCCGTGGCAACTTGTTTACACAGAGCTTTACTTTACCCAGACGTTTTGGCCTGATTTTGGAAAGAGAGAACTTCTGTCCTCGATTCTAGCGTATCAAAAGAGAAATCGTCGGTTTGGTCTTATTCCGGAGGAAAGTGACCTCCCTGTTCCTCTTGATGACACCCGTGTCGATGACATCGATGCCATCTCCCGCTTAAAAAAGGACCGGGCGTGAACCTTAAGGAAAACCGCCTGGCGGTTGCCATCGTTCTTGTCCCGATTCTTTATCTTCTGGTCCGGATGCTTCCGCCTTTTTTATTCTTTCTATCGGTCGCCGCTGTTATCCTGCGGGTACAGTACGAATTCTACCGGTTGTTCTATCAGAACCGTCAACCGGTTTGGGTTGGATTAGGGTTCGGGTTTTTGCTTCTCCTTTTCTATTACATGGAAAATCTTTTCCCTTTTTTTCCCTTGGCCTGTATCTCAATTTTAGCGGCCATCTTTATCTTTCATCTCCTTTACTTCCAGGATATTAAAACAACGTTGGTTGATTCCGCCGTCCTGTTCTTAGGAATTATCTATCTGCCTGGTTTTTTGGGTCACCTTGTTTTGATTCGTAATGTAGCGGAAGGAACCTCCTTTATTCTTCTGCTGTTGTGGATT
>SBBT01000197.1 GCA_005239595.1 Candidatus Troglogloeales bacterium
CGGGAAGGGAGACTCTCTTCCGATCTTTTTGGAGAAGAGATTAAAAAACTCTACCCGATCATTTATGAAGGTCAGAGCGATTCGGCCTGTTTTGACAATGCCCTGGAGTTTCTGGTGATGGGAGGGCGGTCTCTCCCCCATGCGATGATGATGCTAATTCCGGAGGCATGGGCCGGCAATCCCCACATGGACCTCGACCGGCGAGGTTTTTATGAGTATCACGCCGCCATGATGGAGCCATGGGACGGGCCGGCAGCGATGGCCTTTACCGACGGAAAATGTATCGGAGGGACACTAGACCGAAACGGCCTCCGCCCCGCCCGGATTGTGGTAACGGAGGACGACCGGGTGATCCTTGCCTCGGAGGCAGGGGTATTGCCGATACCGCCGGAGCAGATCCGATCCAAGGGAAGGCTCCAGCCCGGCAAGATGTTTTTAGTCGACACCGTCGCAGGAAGAATCATCGGCGATGAAGAAATTAAGTCTCAAATGGCCGCACGCCGCCCCTATCGCCAGTGGGTAGCGTCGTATCGAATCAGCCTGGATGAGCTGCCGGAACCCTTAAACCTCCTGCAGCCCGACCATGCCACTCTCCGTCAACGTCAGCAGACATTCGGCTACACGGTCGAAGACTTAACGATGATCCTCTCTCCGATGGTGCTCACCGGCGAAGAAGCGGTCGGCTCGATGGGGAACGACACGCCCCTTGCCGTCTTGTCGGCCTATCCCAAACTCCTCTTTCAATATTTTAAGCAGCTCTTTGCCCAGGTGACCAATCCTCCAATCGATCCGATCCGTGAACAGTTGGTCATGTCTCTCGCGACCAGTATCGGCCCCAAGCTGAATCTTTTGGGAGAAACACCGGAGCATGCCAGACGGATCAAGGCCAACACCCCCATCCTTACAAACGCCGATTTAGAAAAGATTCGGGTCATTGCCGACGGCCATTTCAAAACCAAAACCCTTAAAATCCTCTTTCCGGTGGCGGACGGCTCCGAAGGGATGGAGAAGTCGGTGGACCAACTCTGCCGGCAGGCACAGGAAGCGATTGCGGCAGGATATAAGTTTTTGATCCTAAGCGATCGGGGTGTGGATGAACGGTTCGCCCCGATTCCATCGCTGCTGGCCGTCTCCGCAGTCCATCAGCATCTTGTACGGGAATGCCTCCGAACCGAGGTCGGCCTTCTGATCGAGACGGCAGAGGCGCGCGAGGTCTCCCATTTTGCGTTGTTACTGGGATTCGGCGCCGGCACGATTAATCCCTATCTTGCCTTTGAAACGCTCACCGATATGGTGCGGGATGGCTATCTACCGGAAACAATTGATGAGGCGACCGCAGAATTGAAATATATCAAGGCGATCAACAAGGGTCTTTTGAAAATCTTTTCCAAGATGGGAATCTCGACCGTCCAGAGCTATTGCGGCGCCCAGATATTTGAGGCAGTCGGACTGCACCCTGAATTCATAAACCGGTACTTTACCGGTACGGCCTCCCGGATCGGAGGGATCGGGATCGAGGTCATCGCGCAAGAATCGTTGATGCGCCATGAGACCGCCTTCCGAAAACATGTGCCGGTGCGCCAGCTCGACCACGGGGGGGAATACCATTACCGTATACAGTCGGAACATCACAACTGGAACCCGCTCACGATCTCGACGTTGCAACAGGCCGCCCGCAACAACAACTATAAGACCTACCAGGAGTTCAGCCGGGTTGTGAATGAGGAGGCGCGCTCCACCAGTATTCGGGGGCTCTTTGAGTTCAAGGAGACGACCCCCATTCCCCTTGAAGAGGTAGAGCCTGCCTCCGAGATCGTCAAACGTTTTGTCACCGGCGCCATGTCGTTTGGGAGCATCAGCAAGGAGGCGCATGAGACGCTGGCCATCGCCATGAATCGAATCGGGGGACGGAGTAATACGGGCGAGGGAGGAGAGGACCCACAGCGATACAACGATGAAAGGAACAGCGCCATTAAACAGGTCGCCTCGGCCCGATTTGGCGTGACGACCGATTACCTGGTTCACGCCAAGGAGCTTCAGATCAAGATCGCACAGGGGGCCAAGCCGGGCGAGGGGGGACAGCTCCCAGGCCACAAAGTGGATGAAATTATCGCCAAGACCCGTTACGCCACGCCGGGGGTGACGCTGATTTCTCCCCCCCCGCATCATGACATTTATTCCATCGAGGACTTAAAGCAGCTCATCTTCGATTTAAAAAATGTCAGCCCAAGCTCGGCCATTACCGTAAAGCTGGTCTCGGAGGTGGGTGTGGGAACGGTAGCGGCGGGGGTGGCGAAGGCGCATGCCGATCTGATTCTTATCTCCGGCGATTCGGGGGGAACCGGGGCCTCTCCCCTCTCCTCGATCAAACATGCCGGAACGCCGTGGGAGATCGGGCTTGCGGAGACCCAACAGACGCTGGTCTTAAACCAGCTTCGGGGCCGGACCCGAATTCAGGTGGACGGCCAACTAAAGACCGGCCGCGATGTGGTGGTCGGTGCCCTCCTGGGGGCGGAAGAGTTTGGCTTCTCCACGGGACCTCTGGTCGTGGAGGGATGTATCATGATGCGAAAATGCCATCTCAATACCTGCCCCGTCGGGATCGCAACCCAAGATCCGGTCCTACGGAAAAAATTTGACGGTCACCCCGAACACATCGTCAACTACTTCTTCTTTGTCGCCGAAGAGGTCCGGGAATGGATGGCCAGACTCGGTTTTAGAAGGTTCGATGATATGGTGGGACGGGTCGATCTCCTTTGCGCGCAAAAGGCGGTCGACCGATGGAAGGGACGGGGGCTCGATCTGTCCGCCCTCCTCCACAAACCAGACGTACCGGAAGGTACCCCCTTGCGCTGCGTACAGACGCAGGATCACGGCATAGCCGAGCTTTTGGATCACACCCTGATTCATCTCGCCCGACCCGCGCTCGATCATCGACAAGGCGTTTCTGCTGAAATCCCGATTCGGAATATCCATCGTACGGTGGGTGGCATGTTATCGGGGGAGATTACCCGGCGGCATGGACCGGCAGGACTTCCCGAGGAGACAATCCGGTTTAAATTTACCGGTTCCGCCGGGCAGAGTTTCGGGGCCTTCTGCGTCAACGGATTATCCCTGACATTGGAGGGAGAGGCAAACGACTACCTTGGGAAAAGCATGTCCGGCGGGAGGATTGTGGTCTATCCGACCAGGGGATCCCGTTTCGTCCCGGAGGAGACGATTTTAATCGGCAACACGGTCTTATACGGCGCGACGGGAGGAGAATGCTATTTTTACGGTGTGGCGGGAGAGCGATTTGCCGTTCGAAACAGCGGGGCGACCGCCGTGATTGAAGGGGTTGGGGATCATGGCTGCGAATATATGACCGGCGGGATTGTGGTGGTGCTTGGGAAAACAGGCAGAAATTTTGCCGCCGGCATGAGCGGGGGGGTCGCCTTCGTCTTCAATGAAGACGGCCAGTTTGAACGCCGGTGCAATTTAAGCCTCGTTGAGTTAGAATCCGTCGAAGAGGACTCCGACCGGCTTCTTCTCAAAGGACTGATTGAGAACCACCGGCGGTTGACCGGCAGCAACAAGGCGAAGTTAATCCTGAAACGGTGGGAGGAGATGCTTCCAAGGTTTGTAAAAGTCATGTCGGTCGAGTACAAAAAAGTGCTGACGGAACAGAGGAACAAGGTTTTGGCGCATGGGTGATGTCAAGGGGTTTTTAAAGTTTCAGCGGGAGGGGCCGAAGCGGCGGCCGGTCGCAGAACGGGTTCATGACTGGAGGGAATTCTATGAGCCGGTCTCTGATGAGTTCCTTCAGCGTCAGGGCGCGCGCTGCATGGATTGCGGCGTCCCGTTCTGCCAGGGATATACCGGCTGTCCGGTGCAGAATATGATTCCGGACTGGAATGACCTGGTTCATCGAGGGCGATGGAAGAACGCCCTGCGCTCTCTTCACATGACCAACAATTTTCCGGAATTCACCGGCCGTCTTTGTCCTGCCCCCTGCGAGTCAGCCTGCGTCCTGGGAATCATCGACCAGCCGGTCTCCATCCGCAACATCGAGCAGAACATTATCGATCGTGGATTTTCGGAGGGATGGGTCACCCCTGTTTTGCCCGAACAAGAGAGCGGTTTTAAGATCGCCATCGTCGGATCGGGTCCGGCAGGGCTTGCCGCGGCGCAGCAGCTTCGGCGCAACGGCCATCAGGTTACGGTTTTTGAAAAGGCCGACCGGATCGGCGGGCTTCTTCGCTATGGCATTCCCGAATTCAAGATGGAAAAGAGTGTGGTGGATAGGCGCCTGGCCCAGATGGAAGAAGAAGGAGTTATTTTCAAAACAGGCGTCCATGTCGGACGCGATCTTGCTGCGGATGCCCTTCTTGAACAATTTGACGCCATTCTTTTAGCGACCGGCGCGGAGGCCCCCCGGGAACTTCCCATTCCAGGGCGCGACCTGGCCGGCATCCATCTCGCCATGGACTATTTAACCCAACAGAATAAACGACTGGCAGGCGACAGCATTGATCCCGCAGTCTCCATTACGGCCCACGGCAAACGGGTTGTCATTATCGGCGGCGGCGATACCGGATCGGACTGTCTTGGAACGGCGCACCGGCAGGGGGCCATCGAGGCCTATCAATTCGAGATCCTTCCCCAGCCGCCTCCCCATCGGGCAAAGTCCACCCCCTGGCCTCTCTGGCCGATGCAGTTTCGCAGCTCCCACGCCCACGAGGAGGGATGCCAGCGGGAATGGAGCATCGCGACGCAATCGTTTACAGGACACGATGGGTCTGTGCAGAAATTAAACGCCGTCCGCGTGGAACCGAGGACGGATGGCAACGGGCGGACCTCGTTTGAGGAAATTCCCGAGAGCGCATTTGAACTTAACGTTGATCTGGTGCTTCTTGCGATGGGATTTACAGGCCCCGTCAGAGAGGGGTTGATCTCCAATCTGGGGATTGCGCTCACGGCGCGCGGGACGGTGGCGGTGGATGAAAATCAGATGACCAACGTGGAAGGGGTTTTCGCGGCGGGAGACGCCAAACGGGGGGCGTCGCTTATCGTCTGGGCCATTCGGGAGGGACGCGACGCCGCAAAAGGGATTGAGCGCTATCTGAAAGAGAAAAAACAGAAAAACGTGGGGGAAGGTCGTGCTGTTCGGTCGCAAACATAAGAACCCCATCACCATCGCTACCAAACCTGTCGACAAATGGGTCTATGCCACCTGCGGATACTGCTCCACCGGCTGCTCCATGGAGGTGGGGGTCGATCAAACCGGCAAGGCCGTCACCACGCGGGGGGTCGCCGATGCGGACGTCAACCGGGGGAAGCTCTGCCTGAAGGGAATTTTCGAGTTTGAGGTTTTTCGAAGCGCTAATCGCGGAACCGCTCCCCTTATAAGAGAGCGGACCTTTGAACATTTTCAGACGACAAGCTGGGAGACGGCCCTCGACAAAACCGCCTCTGAAATCAAACGGATCCAGCAAAAATATGGCCGCGACAGTTTTGCAATCATTTCCACCGGCCAGATCTATACCGAAGAGTTCTATACGCTCGGCAAGCTCGTGCGCGGGATCATCGGCACCAACAACTATGACGGTAACACCACCCTTTGCATGGCCTCCGCCGTTTCCGGTTACAAACGTTCTTTCGGCAGCGACGGGCCGCCCGGCTGCTACGATGATTTTGAACAAACCGACTGTCTCCTTGCCATCGGTTCCAACCTTCCCGAGCAGCATCCGATCATCTACTGGCGGATGAAAGACGCCATCGACCGGCGCAAGTTTCCGCTGATTGTCGTCGACCCCCGCGTAACCATGCTGGCCCAGATGGCCAACATCCATCTGCCGGTCACCCCCGGAACCGATCTCGTTCTCTTAAACGCCCTCGCCCATGTCATCTTGAAAGAGGGCCTTGAAGACCGCGCCTATATCAACGCCCACACGACTGGATTTGAGGCGTTTTCCCAATTGGTCGCCCAATACGATCCGGTCACAGCCTCAAAAATCTGCGGCATCGATGAAGACACAATCCGAAATGTAGCCCGCCTTTATGCAAAGGCCCAATCGGCCATGACGATCTGGACGATGGGCATTAACCAATCAACCCACGGTTCGGACGGGGTGGTGGCGATTAATAATCTGAATCTTATTACCGGCAATATCGGAAAACCGGGTGGCACCTCCCTTTCGATCACCGGTCAGTGCAACGCGATGGGAACGCGCGAGTTCTCTTCCTGCTCCGGCCTCCCCGGCTATCGCCTGCTGGAAAAAGAGGAAGACCGTGCGTTTATCTCCCGCTATTGGGAGATGGAGGAGTCGTTCTTTCCGGAAAAACGGGGCCTCTTTCAGACCGATATTTTTCCGGCCATTGAGTCCGGACAGATCAAAGGGCTTTGGCTCATTGGAACCAATCCGATGACCTCGATGCAGCAAACCGCCCGAATCAAGAAGACGATGGAGAAGCTGGAGTTTGTCGTGGTTCAGGATGTCTACACCGATGTTGAATCGACAAAATACGCCCATGCCTTTTTCCCAGCCGCCATGTGGGCCGAGAAGGAGGGGTGCTTTACCAATACCGAACGGCGGGTCAACCTGGTCCGGAAGGTGGTAGAACCGCCCGGTGAGGCAAAATCCGACCTCTGGATTTTCTCTCAGATGGCAAAGCGATTTGAGGCCGGCCGGAAAATAAAATTTCCGCAAACCAATGCCGAGGCGTTTGAGGAGATCAGGGAAATCTCCCGCGGACGGCTCTGCGACTATTCGGGGCTGACGTATGAGAAGATCGAGGCGCGCCGCGGGATTCAGTGGCCCTGCAACGAGGCGAATCCGAATGGCGTATCCCGCCTCTACCAGGACGGCCGGTTTCAGCATCCCGACGGCAAGGCGAGGCTTATTGCACTCCCCTTTATCGACAACAACGAATGGCCGGATGAGCAGTATCCCTTTTGGCTGAATACCGGCAGGGTAGTGGAACACTGGCATACACGCACTAAAACCGGCAAGATCGGAAATCTCAACAAGTTTTCCCCAACACCGTACATGGAGATCAATCCCGCGGCGGCGGAGCGGTTGAATATCAAGCCGATGGAGTATGTCCGGGTAGTCTCACGCCGCTCCATGGCGATCGTTCTGGCGCAACTGACCCAGCGGGTCGCCCCCAATGCCGTCTTTATTCCGATGCATTATTACGATTGTGTCAATCGGCTTGCCCTGGGTCTTCTCGACCCCTACTCGCGGCAGCCGGCCTATAAGCAGTGCGCTGTTAACATCCAAAAGGTGGAGAACCAGGAGGCGGCGGCTATCGCCAACTTGCAGGCAAGAACTTATTAAAACGAGTGTGATCATGCAGACCCCATCGACCAATCCTCCCCCTTACGCCGTTTTGCCGAGGCAAAACAAGGAGGCGACCATCAACCAGCATGGCGCGCCGATTGACCTCGGTGGCGCCCATCCGACTCTTTCCGGACAGCCGCTCAACATCAATGGCGTCGAGACCCTGGCGCTCAATCCCGACCGCTACAAACAGCATGGGTTCCATTTCAACGCCGACAACTGCATCGCCTGTCATGCCTGTGAATCGGCCTGCTCGGAAAAGAACGATCTTCCTCCCCATATCGCCTTCCGAAAGGTCGGCTTTCTCGAAGGGGGCTCCTATCCCGACGTCCTTCGGCTGAATATCTCGATGGCCTGCAACCACTGCGACAATCCGGTCTGCCTCAAGGGATGCCCGACCCTCGCCTATACCAAGTATGTGGAGTACGGGGCCGTTCTGCAAGATCCGGACATCTGTTTTGGCTGCGGCTATTGCACCTGGGTCTGTCCCTATAACGCCCCTCAACTCGATCCGGTCAAGGGCGAAGTACAAAAGTGCAACATGTGTGTCGATCGTTTGGAATCGGGACTAAAGCCGGCCTGTGTCGCCGCCTGTCTCAGCAACGCGCTCGACTTTGGCGTCATCGAAGATGTCCCCCAGGGGTGCCAGCAGGCCAAGCTTGTCATCCCGGGTTTTCCAGACCCCGCAATTACCCGTCCCAATATCCGGTTTCAGCAGACACGATCGTCCCCCTCTTCGTTTTCGCGGGGCGATGGAGCGCCGGTGCGATACTACAAATATCAGGCCGGACACGAGACCTTCAAAAGCGGGCCGCATGAAAAGGAGGCTCCGAAGGAATGGGGCGATTTATCCTCCCGGGAAGACCCGCTCGTTTTGTTCACGCTTCTCTCGCAAGGGGTGGCAGGGGCGTTCTTTATCTTTTATCTCTTATCAAACATGGGCGGCCTTTTGTCAGACGCCATAACAACGCATCCCGTTGCAACAGCGATCCTCCTCTTTGGGTTATCAGGGCTTCAGACGGTCGGGCTGGTTACATCAACCATGCACCTTGGGAAACCGAAGTACTTCTATCGCGCCATGAACAATCTTCGACACTCATGGGTCAGTCGGGAAATCTTTACGATGGGAACTTTTTATCACCTGCTCGGCGGCTATACCCTGGTTTCCACATTTCCTTCTCTGATTTCATGGCTTCCTGGCGAGATGTCACCGCTGATACCCTCGCTCCTGGGATGGGGCGCCGTATGGATGGGGCCGGTGGGGCTTTTCTGTATGGCCCAGTGTTACCGGATCAAGGCGAGGCCCTTCTGGGACCACTGGCATTCCGAGGGGGCTTTTTATGCCAGCGCTCTTATTTTAGGATCGCTTGTGGTTGGATTGACCTTCGGCATCGCACAGCTTGCCCTCTCAAAAGCAGTGATCCCTTTATTGAAAACCTGTGCATTCGTACTAACCGCAGGCTTACTCTTACAGGGGATTTCTCTCTTTGCCCACTTTCGCTATCTGGACCAACGGGGAGATGAAGCAGCCGCTTCCAAAAAACTGATGCTGACGACTTATGGAAAGACCTACGCGGCCCGTTGGATCAGTTTCGGCGTTCTGCTTGCCGCCTCTGTGGCCTTTGTCCTGCTCCCCTCGGATGAAATGGGCGGGATCGCGTCCTTCATGGCAGTGGTCGCATGGGGCCTGATGCTGCTTCTTGCCATCTTTCACGAAAAGATTGGCCGTGCCCTTTTTTACGTGGTCGTTATTCCAACGACCCACCCGGGTGCGTTTTTCTGGGGAAACAAGGTTTTTGAGACGCATGCCAGACAAAGCAGGCTGGCTGAAATGCCGCAGGTGGGAGTCCATCCCGATCCCCATTAACAGGCTGTTGAAAGGAGCCGATCATTTCCTTGGGAAATTCCCCTCCCACTGTCATCTCCATTAACATCTCTGCCGGGGGTATTCCAAAGCTCCCCATTCCCGAGGCAGTCGTCACCCCGGATGGAATCGTGGGGGATGGTCGCGCCCATGAGAAACATATCAAACCGACCCGCGCCCTCTCCCTCCTCGACGAAGAAACCATCGAGACGTTAAAGAAAGAGGGGTATGCCGTTGGACCTGGGATCATGGGCGAAAACCTCACCGTGCGTGATCTAAACCTTATGTCCCTCTTGCCTGGGACACGACTTGTCTTTGCGGGCGGCGTCGCCATCGAGCTGACCGATCCGAGAAAACCTTGTTTTACACTCGACCCGATTGATAAAAAACTCCAGTATGCGGTCTTGGGACGCTTCGGATTTATGGCGAAGGTGATCACACCTGGGCTTCTCCATACGGGCGAGGCGATCACCGTCCAATCCCCCATCTCCCAGGTTCAATCGGACTGATATGCAGATCGGTCAGACTATCGGAGCGGTCTTAAACGGCGGGCAAAGTACGCGAATGGGCGTTCTGAAAGAGGCGATTCGCCTATCGGATGGCCGGACGATGATTGAACATGTTATTTCGCCTCTCAAAGAGGTTTGCGGCAAGGTGGTGACCGTGGGGAAAAATCCTGCAGAGGAAATCACGCGCCAATACGGCATCACGCATCTTGTCGATAAAAAGGCAGGCCTCGGACCGCTGGGAGGAATTGAGACACTGCTTTCAAGCGACCTCGCAAGCGGCTATCTTGTCGCGGCGTGTGATCAACCGCTCCTGACGCCAGAAATCTTACAACGCCTTCTAGAAGGGGATCCAACCATTGCGCACTTTTTTCGGCCCAGGGAAGGGGAAATAATCGACCCCTTTCCGGGATATTTCCCTGCCTGCCTCCTCTTTGAAGTGGAACGTATCCGGGCAGAGGGGGTTCAATCGATGCACGGTTTCATCGAGCGCATCTCTGCATCCTGGCTTGACCTGCCGAACAGTCTCCGTCCCCGTATTAAGAGTATCAACACCCCTGCCGACCTTTCCGTGATTTCGTAAGCGGGGCAGGGGTGGTTTGATGTAATGGCTCCTACTCCTTACCCGGCAGCGTGAAATAAAACGTGGCCCCTTCACCCACCTCTCCCTCGGCCCAGACCTCACCGCCATGCATTTCAATTATCCGGGAAACGGTAGCCAGCCCCACGCCGGTGCCCTTAAACTCAGCAGCAGAATGAAGCCGATGAAACGGTTCAAACAGTTTGTCTTTATCCTTCATGTCAAACCCGGCGCCATTGTCCTTAACATAATAGACATTCTGGTCTGCATTGTTTGTGCACCCCACTTCAATAACAGGCTCCGTCTTTTTTTGTGTAAATTTTACCGCATTGGCCAATAGATTAAACCAGACCTGACGAATAGCGGCATGATCGCCGTGAGCGTGAGGAAGCGCTCCCACCTCAAACTTCACATTACAACCGGGGTTATCTTCGCAAATCTTTTGGATTTCAGAACGGACCAGGTCACTCATATCCAGATCGGACATGTTGATCTCCCGCTGTTGTCCCGCCCTGGAAAAAAGAAGGATATCGTGTATCATCGTGCTCATCTCGGAGGCGGCGTGAATGACTAGCGTCAATAGCTCCTGTGCCTCAGCATTGATCGTATCTTTGTACCTTTCCATGATTATTTTTGAAAATCCGCCGATGGCGCGAAGCGGCGCCTGAAGATCGTGAGACACCGTGTAGGCAAAGGCCGTAAGATTCTTGTTCACCCGGGCTAAATCAGCTGCTTGACGCTCTAGCATGGCATTCAAGTCGCGCAAGGCGGCGTTCTTTTTCCAAAGGTCAACGAAAACACGCACCTTGGAACGTAACACCTCCGGCGCAAACGGTTTTAAGATATAGTCCACGGCCCCTGCGGCATACCCTTCAAAGATAGAGTCCTCGGTGCGGTAACCGGCCGTGATGAAAACAATCGGGATAGTGCTTGATTGTTCGCGTTGGCGAATGAGTTTTGCGGTTTCAAACCCGTCCATCA
>SBBT01000092.1 GCA_005239595.1 Candidatus Troglogloeales bacterium
CAGATCAAAGATAACAGCCGATTGTGTCATAGGCGGTAGATATAAGCAGAGACCCTGTATGGGGAATTATAATCAAACGGTGTATCCAAGATAAAGGGTATTCGCGACATCGCGTGGCAAGTTCATCTCTCTTTAAACTACATGTAAGGATTTTTGACCGGTGTTGAATTTTTTGCGTTTCTCTCAAACTAGGGTATACTGTTCCTAATCTGAGGCCTAAAACAGATAGCAGGAAGTACCGTCTATTTGCGATTTCGAAAAGGAGGATGTAACGAGCCATGCAGACCCCGCTACACAATAGCAGGCCGGCAGAGATCCTGTTGGTGGACGACAACGAAGTCGACGTGCTGTTGACCCGCGAAGGCTTCAAGCGGGCCAAGCTGGTAGTAAATATGCACTGCGTGGAAAACGGAGAACAGTGCATGGCTTTTCTGCGCAAGGAAGGCCCGTATGCCGCCGTCCCCACGCCCGACCTTATTCTGCTGGACTTGCACATGCCGATCATGAATGGTCAAGAAGTGCTGACGGCATTGGCCGCTGACAAGGACTTGCAGCATTTGCCCGTGGTCGTCTTAACCTCTTCCGCCGAAGAGCAAGCTATTTTGCGGATGAATAAACTACGCTGCAGTTCCTACATCGTTAAGCCTGCGGACTTCGAGCAACTTTTGCATGTGGTCCACGGCATCGAGAACTATTGGTTTACGGTGGTTGTTTTACCCGCAAACATGAAATAAGGGTATCCGGATGAAGGAAAAGATCGTTACATCAGTTCTGATTATTGCGTTTATTGCCTTTTTGGGGTTTTTCATTTGGTCGTACGTTACACAGAAGACGATTAGTCGAGCCGAACCGATCAAAGTCGGGGTGCTTCATTCTTTCACCGGAACGATGGCGATCAGCGAAACGTCTGTCGCCGATGCGACGCTCCTGGCGATTGAAGAGATCAACAAGAAAGGGGGCGTCCTAGGAAGACTTATCGAACCGATTGTTGTGGACGGACAGTCGGATTGGCCCACCTTCGCGATGGAAGCGGAACGTCTGATCACCAAAGAAAAAGTCAGCGTGGTGTTTGGTTGTTGGACGTCGGCCAGCCGCAGAACCGTGAAACCGGTGTTTGAAAAGTACGATCATCTCCTGTTCTATCCTGTGCAATATGAGGGATTAGAGCAATCCCCCAATATCATCTACACCGGTGCGGGGCCAAACCAACAAATCATTCCCGCCGTGAAGTGGTCCTTTGACCATCTGGGAAAACGGTTTTTTCTGGTCGCCTCGGATTATGTTTTTCCCAGGAGCGCAAACGCGATTATTAAGGATCAAACCGCCGCGCTGCGCGGAGAAATCGTTGGGGAAGAATATATCCTTCTGGGGAGCAGCGAGGTAAAAGGGGTGGTTCAAAAAATCGTGCAAACCAAGCCGGATGTGATCTTCAACACGATTAATGGAGACAGCAACGTTGCATTCTTTCGGGAGCTTCGCGCTGCGGGGATAACGCCGGAAGTGATTCCGACTCTGTCGTTTAGTATCGCCGAGCATGAGGTTCGGACGTTGGGCTCAAAACTGGTGCGCGGGGATTATGCCGCGTGGAACTATTTCCAGAGCATTGAT
This sequence comes from Candidatus Troglogloeales bacterium, assembly GCA_005239595.1. Classification (GTDB taxonomy): domain Bacteria; phylum Nitrospirota; class Nitrospiria; order SBBL01; family SBBT01; genus SBBT01. The sequence continues at coordinate 1,609 of SBBT01000092.1, forward strand.
CGTCCTGAAAACAAAGCTTTTGTCGAAAGTTTTAAGGCGAGGTACGGCATTCATCGGGTGACCAATGACCCGATGGAGGCGGGCTATTTCGGGGTCTACCTCTGGGCACAGGGGGTCGAAGCGGCAAAGGAAACCGATCCGAAGATTGTGAGAAAGGCGTTATTAAATCAAAGTTTCGCGGCGCCCGAAGGACTCGTCTATGTGGACGAAGAGAATCAACACACATGGAAAACGGTACAGATTGGAAAGATTAACGCCGAAGGACAGTTTGATATTGTCTGGTCCTCCGAAAAGCCGGTTCGTCCTGTCCCCTATCCCATCTATCGCTCAAGATCGGAGTGGGATAAATTTTTAAATGACCTTTATACCGGATGGGGAAATCAGTGGGCCAATCCAGGGGGGGGCGGCACGGCCGCCCCTGCGAACGAACCGGCCTCGTTGGGGCAACGTGCCCTGCGAGGCCGGTAATAAAGAGAAACCTTCTTGTAGATGCGAAACATTAAGATCGCACAAAAGTTGGGCCTCTCTTTCCTCTTCATTTCCATCTTCCCGTTAGTTATCGTTGCGATCCTCGCCTATAACAACGCAAAAGCTGCTATGACCGAGCAGGTTATCGCAGGATTACTCGCCACTTCTGAAAGTGCCGCCCATCAGATCGAGAACTACTTTCTGGAGAGGAAAAGAGATGTCACAACGCTATCCATGGACCCCACACTGATTGACGCGGCAGAAAAGTTAAATCAAGCCTTTCTAAATGGGGGACTGGACACCCTGAACTACAGAGCAATGGATCAACAAGTCCGGCCCTTTCTGACCTATTTCCGGGATACGACGGGGTTTCATGACCTCTTTTTGATCTCTCCGGCAGGGGACGCTTTTTTTTCGGTGAATCAGGGAGAGGACTTGGGATCCAATTACAAAACGGGGCGTTACAAAGATTCCGAGTTGGCCCATGTGTTTGACCGTGCCAATACGCTCCTGGAGACGGAGATCTCCGACTTTGGATATTATCAGGCCACCAACGAACCAGCCGCGTTTGTTGCCGCGCCGATCATTAAGCAGGGAGAGGTTGTTGGCGTCGTTGCGCTTCAGATGAGCAATCAGGAGGTCTATCGGCTGGTACAGGACTATACCGGCCTGAGACAAACCGGTGAGATTGTGATCGGATCGAGAGTCAGGGAAAAAGCAACCTTCATCACGCCGGTGCGACACGACCCCCATGCCGCGTTTCGAAGGCAAATTGCAATGGGATCGGATACGGACAAACCGCTTCAGAAAGCGGTCCAGGCGAAACGAGGGGCCGGCATCGCGATCGACTATCGCGGGCAGGAGGTGTTGGCGGCATGGCGGTATCTCCCCACGCCCCGATGGGGTATCGTCGTCAAAATGGATACCGCCGAAGCGTTTGCTTCGATTGATCGTCTCAGAAATCTGTCCGCAGCCATTGCGGGTACCGTTTTGTTGGTCGTTGTGTTTGCCGCAGGGTTTATTTCGAAATCGATTTCCGATCCGATCGTGAAACTCAAACAGATCACCGAGGCCTTTACGCGGGGGGATTTGAGGCAACGCGTAAAGAGCGTTTCCTCCGATGAGGTTGGTGAGTTGGCCGGCTCGTTTAATACCATGGCGGATCGAATTGACAAAAACACGTCGGAGTTGCTCTTTGCCAATGCGGAGCTTAAGACTATTCAGGGGGATTTAGAGCGGCGGGTACGGGAACGCACGGCCGAACTCGAAAGTACCAACCAACATCTGGAAGCGTTCACCTACTCCGTCGCCCACGACCTACGGTCACCCCTGCGGGGCATAGACGGTCTCAGCAAGATTTTAATCGAAGATTATGCGACCGTGCTGGACGCAAAAGGGGCCGATTATCTGAATCGGGTACGCAAGGCGGCGAAAAAAATGGATCAGATTATCACCGCTTTGTTGTCCCTCACCAAGATTACACGAACCGCTTTATGTTACCATCCCGTCTCGCTTTCCAGTTTGGCATCGGAATTGGCTGAGGAACTGCGGAAGGAGTATTCGGGACGGGCGGTTGAAGTTATCATTGCCAAAGAACTTTATGCAGAGTGCGATCCGGATCTTCTTCGCGTGCTGCTTGCAAACCTTCTTGATAACGCCTTCAAGTTTTCAAGCAAGGTGGCGCAGGCTCGTATTGAGTTTGGATTGCGGCACGAAGCGGATCAAGCGATTTTTTTATCTCCGACAACGGCGTGGGGTTTTCCATGGAACACAGTAAAAAAATCTTTACCCCTTTCGAAAGGCTGCACGAGCAAACCGATTTTCCCGGAACAGGGATTGGTCTGGCAACCGTGCAACGGATTGTGCATCGTCATGGGGGCAAAATATGGGCAGAGGCACAAGAGAATGGCGGGGCAACGTTTTTTTGGACCCTGCCTGTAACGAAGACATAAGGAGGAAAATCAGAAATGAGGTATCAAGACCAGACGCTTTTGCTTGTTGAGGATAACGAAGACGATGTGGATTTGACCCTTTCCGCCCTTCGAAAGGGGAAGGTTGCGAATGAGATCGTCGTCGCGCGGGACGGTCAGGAGGCGGTAGACTACCTCTTTGCAACAGGGAAGTTTTCAGATCGCGATTCGACCTGTCTTCCAAGAGCGGTACTGCTTGATCTGCAGTTACCAAAAATCAAAGGAATCGAGGTCTTAAAGCGGGTTCGCGCCAACGAAAAAACAAAGATGCTGCCGGTTATTGTTTTAACAACAAGTAATCTGGATTCGGATCGGAACGGAAGTTATCGCGAAGGCGCGAACAGTTACGTCTGTAAACCGGTTGATTCGACTCAGTTTACAGAAGCCATCCAACAAATTAGCCGATATTGGCTCACTCTGAATATGTCCCCTTCTTAACATACATGCAGGGGATTGAAGAAGTCGCTGTAAAAGTGAAATAAATGCGCGCCATTAGGACGTTACACTTAAATGGACTAAAACTCCATCCGATTGCACAGGCCTTCTACCCCAACGATCGCCGCTTTTATCCCTTGTGGGAAAC
>SBBT01000142.1 GCA_005239595.1 Candidatus Troglogloeales bacterium
CAGGTGGTAGGGGCGTGGCAAATGGTGGGCGCCCCGATTGGATTCGGGGGATACCCGTTATCGTAATAGGTAAAGGTCAAATCTTCTACGCTGTCTAAAAGCTTATCCCCATTTCGCATGAGGGAAGCCCCCACCCGACGGTATGTAATCGTAACATCATTGGAGTCGATAAAGGTAAATGTGGTACTGCCGGCCGCACTAATGCAGAGATTACTGGGGACATTCCGTATCTCTCTAACCATCCGATCGATGGCCAACCGCCCTGCCTGAAGGGCACCTCGCGTTGCATTTGCAGTCATGACACTCTTGCTCGAATAGACAAATACATCGGTAACAAGAACCGCAATCACGCCAATGATAACAATCGACAACACCATTTCAAGAAAGGTTACTCCTCGTTCGTTCATATGGACCGCCTGTTTAATCTAGGTCATCAGTCTTGCATTTTAAACGTTCCAAGCAACCGTAACTCTCGTTTTCCAGAATCCTGCTAATAGTTTGCCAATACGGTTACCGCTACCGCATCTGGAATATCAGGCCCAACGCCTACCGCTTTTACGGTCACGGTAACTTTTTTAAACCCTACTTCCAACGCGGACGGCATCATGGCGGCATCCACCAGCGCCACATCCATTTTCCTCTGGTAATTTGGAAAGCCGGGCACCGCCGCAAAGGCGCCTGGCCCAACGGGGATGTTGGGATATCCGCAATTCCCGCACGTTGAATACTTCCGTGAAATCACCGACTCAAGTTCTTCCTGGGCCAGCGTTGTCGTAACCGTCGTGCCGATGGGACCAATTTGTCCTTGAGCCAGGGAACTTACGACCGACAGCGCCACGGGGATGGCAATTGACGCAATTACGATGACCAATAGCACTTCTATGAATGTAAACCCTCGCGACTGCTGCATCGCGACTCCTTTAACTTGCAATATTGCCGGTATTGGCCTCAAAGGTAATCCTCTGATCCCTCGTGCCGCTTTTGGTCAGGAGAATCCCGCCGCCACAAAGGAGGTTGCCCGACGTATCAGTCGGCACGCCAAGACTGTTGAATTCAAAAACAGATCCGCATGCCGTACAACGCGGCATGACACAAAAAGGCCGGACGGTGCCGAATCGCACCCCGCGTAATTCCTCATTTTGATACGAATCAAAATCGACCACGAAATCCTGACCCAGGTTGGTTGGATCAGAAACAACCGTATCGACCCCATTATTGTCAATATGGATCGCGTACTGTCCCGGGGAACGAATGGTGAGGCCAGACCGCGTCCCCATCGTGATTGCCAGCTGCTGGGCGTAGCGAAGGTCGGAGACGACCTTCGCTACCGCCTGATTTAGCTTGATGGTATGGAAAGTCTGGATCCCAGCGATGATTCCCACCGTTAGTATCCCGACAAGGACGATAACGCCCACTAACTCGATCAGGGTAAATCCATCCTCTGACCCATCCACATTGATTACCTCTTCCTCAAGGAATGGGCTCCCTTCTAGGATAGGGAGCCCAAACCATCACCTACAGCAAAATACCCGACCCTTAACAGGCGACCATAGGTGAAAAACTGATCGCCCCTGTTGCAACGTTATACGTTCCGGTTGTCCTAAACGCCCCCCTTGCACAAGCAAACCCCACTCTGCCGGTATATAACGTCCAGGTGGCAGTGGCTCCATTGTTGGCGAAACCGGTCTTAACGATCTCACCATCATAGGTTACCTTGTTGTACACTTCCGCTCCGAATTGAGCTGCATCCGGAATAGCCTTTAATACATTGATCGCCAGGGCCAACTGTGCCGAAAACGGGGCTTTTGCGCCATTTAAGGCAGCCCTTTTGGCATCGCTTACAATCGTTCCGAACTGGATGGTGGCGAATGCCGCCAAGATCCCTAACACAACGACCACCAAAACCAACTCAATTAAGGTAAAACCCTTTTCATTTTTTATGGTATTCATGGTGTTCCTCCTTTACGTTGATATGTTGCTCTTTCTTTATATGTGGAGATCGGATAAGGGGCCACTCCCTAATATATCAGGTAAGGGGCCGCTCCCTCTCTCCCGGACAATGCCTATGATCCTCCTTTTACGACATTAATCAAATTCCACCAAGGTAAAAATATCGCAAGTGCCAAAAATAAAACTGCGCCACCAATCACCGTCAGGATAATCGGCTCCAGGCTGGTGGCAAGATTTTTAATCGCATATTCGACTTCTCGATCGTAATATTCCGAAACCTTTATCATCATCTCTTCCATGCTTCCTGTCTCCTCCCCCACCCCCACCATCTGCAGGACCAGTGGAGGGAAAACCCCGCTCGCCTTCAACGGCTGGGAAATCCCCTGCCCCTGTCGGGCAGAATCGCGAAGAGAGAGGACAATGCGGGAAAGAAACTTGTTCCCTACCGTCTCCGCAACAATTTCTAATGTCTTTAAGATGGGAAGCCCTGATCGGGTCAACACCCCAAATACCCGTGCAAATCGCGAAAGGGCGGTCTTGGTAAAAATGGGACCGAAGATCGGTATTTTTAATTTAAAGCTGTCCCACCACAACCGGCCCGTGACGGTCTGAATGTACCGCTTAACTCCGATGACACTTAAAATAACTGCGAGCGCAACAAAAATCCCATAGTTCTGGGCGATCGTATTGATTGCAATCATGACCCGTGTGGGAAACGGAAGCTCCACGTCAAAGCTGTCATAAAGGCTTGCAAATCTCGGGATAACGAACATCACCACGATTACAAAGGCCGCAATCAACGCAACCACCACAATAAGCGGGTAGCGGACCGCCGCTTTTATTCTGGCCCGCGTCTCGGCATCGTGTTCCGCCAGCATCACCAGCCTCTCCAGCATCACATCGAGCATCCCGCTGGCCTCACCCGCCCGGATCATGTTGACATAAAGGGGAGAGAATATCTTAGGATGTTTTTCAAAAGCGTCGGCAATGGTACCTCCCTTCTCCACATCTTTTCGAATCTCCACAATCACCTTTTTGAGTGCCGGGTTTTCAGTCTGATCCGCGAGGGAGGAGAAGATTCCAATAAAAGGGATACCGGCATTGATTAAGGTCAACAGTTGGCGGGATAAAATAATGACCTCTTCCTGGCGCACTCGATCAAATCGGTAAGACAGCAGCGCAGCGGTACCCCCTTTTGCTTCTTCGATAATAGAAACAGGCGTATAACCAAGACGGGTCAGATGTCCCGCTACCCCTGTGTCGTTGGCACTCTCAAACGTCCCAACAAATAAGGCGCCCGAACGATCTCTTGCCTTGTAGCG
>SBBT01000065.1 GCA_005239595.1 Candidatus Troglogloeales bacterium
ACATAATCGCTATCAAGATGGGTCGGGTGGCGCCCAGGGTTTTAAAAATGGTCATCTCCCTGGTCCGCTGGGCAGATACTGCGATGGTGGCGCCCGCGAGAACGATCACCCCCGATAGGAGAACCAATATGGCCATCATCTGAACGGTGCGCGCAATTTCGTCGATGACCCGCAAGACGGTTTCCATGATTTCCCTGAGTTGAATCGCCGTGATATTGGGAAAGGCGGCGATAACGGCATCCTGAAGCGGGATATCTTCCCGGGGCGGGTTTTTGATCGTTGCCACATAGGTGATCGGGGTCTGATCGAGCGCGCCAGGGGAGAGGATGAAGAAGAAATTGGTCGTCATGCTTCCCCAGTTGACCTCCCGGATGCTCGTGATGGCAGCCGGGATCAAGGTACCCTGGATGTCGAAGGTGACCTGGGAGCCGATACCGATCCCAAGATGTCGCGCCGCTTCAACCTCCACCGAGGCCGAAGCGATGCCGTTGGGTCGTGCCGTGTGCCAGCTTCCCTTGAGAATCGTGTTATGGGGGGGGAGATTGTCTCGGTGCGTAAGGACATATTCGCGCGTGAAATACCAGCTGTCGGCATGTCCACGCCTCTGTCCGAGATCCGCCGCCCGTTTTCCGTTGATGCTGAAAAGCCGGGAGCGCGCCAGGGGGGTCAGCTCCATCTGAATGTTCTGTTGTGTCATGAGGGCCGAAAATGGCTCCCTCTGGTGCGGCTGGATGTCGATAAAAAAGAGGTTGGGGGCATCTTTCGGGATATTTTCGCCCAGATACCTTGTCAGATTTCTTTCGACCTGGATTAATGTCAGGAGAATCATGATCCCAACGCCGAGTGAGAGCAGTATCGCGGACGTCAATCTTCCGGGGCGGTTTAAGTTGCCGATTCCGTAACGTAGGATCAGCGATGAAAGGCGCGGCAGGCGCTTTACCAGTCGAAGCATTCCAAAAAAGGTTAAGAGCAAAAGAGGAATCGCAGCACCGGTAGCAGCGACCATCCAGCCGCCGATCTTAAACGAGCCTGCCTGCCAGATCGAGAGGCCGCCCCATCCGATGAGAATCGTAGCGGCCAAAAGGGCGCGCATTGGTGTGAAGACGCCCCGCGTCGAGACGTCCCGCGTTAAGACGCTCCGCGTCAAGACGCCTGGTTGATCCTCCTCAATCGTCTGGCGGAAGATGCGGGAAGGGGGAATGGCACGGATGCCATGAATAGGCCAGAGCGCAAAGAGAAGCGTGGTGGATATCCCCATCGCCGCGGCGCGCAACGCCGGCCGCCATGACGCCGTAAAGACGAGGTCGGAAGGAAGGAAAACGGCCAGACGGGCGTGCATGGCCTGCTCGATTCCCATTCCCATTAGTATCCCGAGTAGGGATCCGATCACGCCCAGCATCAAGGCGAGGAGAAGATAGATCGCCGAAATGGTCGAGACAGGGGTGCCGAGCGCTTTGAGGGTGGCGATGGAATTGATCCGCATTTTAATGAAGGCATGGATGCCGGTTGCCGCGCCGATCCCGCCGATCATCAGTGTGACGAGGCCTGCCAATCCAAGATAGGTGGTGAAATTTTTAAGAAAACGGCCGAGACGGGGCTGCGCCTCGCGCGAGGTCTGTATTTGTACCCATTCATCCGGCCATTTCTGGACAAGGGCCTTTTTCAGGGTTGTCTCTGTCCAGGGGGGAGTCGCCTTAAAGAGAATCGTCTGGGTGAGGCGGCTTCCCGTTTGTGCCAGCCCTGTTTTGATCAGAGCTTCCTGGGAGAGAAGAACCCTTGGTCCAAGACTGAACATGCCGGCGATTTTGTCCGGCTCCTTAAGAATGGTTCCCCGAATCACAAAGGAGGCCCCTCCTAATTGAATGCGATCTCCGATGGCCAGTTTCAAGCGGAGCATCAGCGCCTCTTGAACCCAGATATCGGAAGGATCCAGAAAAATACGGGGAGCGGGGGGGACGACCGTAAGGCGGCCGTAAAAGGGATAGCCATGTTCCACCGCCTTGAGTTCAACGATCTGGGAGCGGCCTTTTGATGTTGCCATGCCGATCAGTTCAGTGACGCGGACAAAGGGAATTGCTTTCCCCATCGTCAACAGGGCTGCCTCCCCGTTGGGAGAGAGGGGACGGTGCAGGCGGGCCTTTACATCCGATGCAATAAAGTTTCTTGCTTCGTGAACGGTAAGCGTTTCCATTCTTTCTGCGATGTTGCCGACGCCGACAATGGCGCCGACGCCGAGACCGATACAAAGGAGAAGGGCTGAAAATGGCCTAAAAGAGCCGCGCATTTCCCGGTAGGCCATTTTAAAGACGAATAAGGGGAATCGCATTATCGACTCCGAAGTACGTCGCCGATGATCTTTCCGTCTCGAAGAGAGATGACGCGATCGGCGTGGGAGGCCAGGGTGGCGTCGTGTGTGATCAAGACCAGGGTGCTTCCCCGCTGACGGCGAAGGTCAAGAAGGAGGTCTAAAACCTGTGCCCCGTTTTGGGTATCAAGGTTTCCCGTCGGTTCGTCCGCAAGGAGGAGCGATGGATTTCCGGCGAATGCCCGCGCGATCGCCACGCGTTGTTGTTCGCCGCCGGAGAGTTGAACCGGATAATGGTCCTCCCTCTCACGCAGGCCGACCTCGCACAGGAGACGGCGCGCCTCGGCGACGGCATCGGCATGACCTTTGAGCTCCAGAGGGATAAGGACATTTTCAAGGGCGGTGAACGTGGGGATCAGGTGATAGGATTGAAAAATAATTCCAACCTTGTCGCGGCGGTATCTGGACAGCGCGTCTTCGGAAATGTCGGCCAGGGAAACACCGTCGAGATAGACAGTGCCCGAGGTCGGTCGGTCGAGTCCTGCGATCAGTCCCAGCAAGGTCGATTTGCCGCTACCGGAAGGGCCGACCACGGCAACAAACTGCTTGGCCGGGATATCGAAATGGATGCTCTCCAGAATGGGGACCGTCCGCCCTCCGCTTACCAGCGACATCGACAGATTTACGAGGCGGATCATGGCGGGATCTGTCCCAGCCAGTCGATGATCTGGCGGATATCCTCTTCAGCGAGAACGGAGCGGAAGGGAGGCATGTTGCCCCGCCCGTCTAAAACGGTCGAAATGAACAAATCATCCGGGATGGTCTTCCCGCCGCGCACCAGGGATGGCCCGCGATGGGTTCCCTCTCCCCTGTCGCCATGACAGCGGTAACATCGGACATCGGTTCGCTTCATCGCATGAAAGATTTGTGCGCCAGGGTGGCTGATCAGCGGGATTGTCTTCTTTTCACAACCGCCCAACAAAATGCCAAGGAAGATTACGCTGAAAATATAAAAATGATCGTTTGGCCGCATGCGCTTTTTCACCGATTCGGATGCCATTATATCAAATGATATCCTCTCTGCCTACCTATAAAACCGGCCAGTTTACCTTCTGTCGT
>SBBT01000107.1 GCA_005239595.1 Candidatus Troglogloeales bacterium
ATCCCTCACAGAACCGGACAAGCGGCTTTCCCATGTTGTTTACCTCTCTAAGGTGATGGTATGGAGTGAAGGATTGGCAGAGTAATTGGACCGATGCTATAAGGGTAGATGAAATTGCGAGGTAAGAAATTGACCTTGCAAAAATAACCAAGCATCACAAGGAGGCGAGTCAGAAGCTTTGCGGAGCCAGAAGACGCACCCCCTTGTGAGCAAGGCAGCCGACAATTCAGCTACCCTACTTTAACAAATTTGAGACGATTTGGGAATACGAAAAATCATTTGTTTCGGCTCAGATCGATTTTGTCTCTTTTCTTGGGGTGCATTGTCCGATCTGCGGAGGGGTGGATTGCTATCGAGAGATTTCCTGCTACTGGCGTTATGCGATCGAGTTGTTTCCAGAGTTCAAGAAGAAGCGAATTCCTGTAGCACGCTTTATATGTCGCCGGCACCGGAAGACCTTCTCTTTGTTGCCCATCCAGTTAATCCCATACTTTCAGTACACGGTGGGGGCCGTAGTGGGGACTCTGTTTTTGGGGATGGGGTGTTGGCAGATGGGACAGAAAGGCTTTCATGGCGCATCGGTGGAAGTGGACCCGGAGAGTTTGGTTACCCCGTGGTTAATTACCTGCTGGCTGGTAGCTGTGGTCCAAGGGCTTCGCCGTGGACATGCCGTGTTGAGGCAGTTTTACAATCTGGATGGCATACACACCTCCGGAGCCTGGGAAGAAGCGGCGGCCTACTTCGCAGCTTTTGGCTTAAGGCCGAAGATCGACAGAGTTTCCCTTTTGATGGACCTCGTGTACCGCTACAGCCGCAGAACGGGTCAATTTCTCCTCGGTACGCCTTCTCAATATCGTGGCTCTGTCCGTCCATAAGTTTTTCTTTCTCAAAATCCCCCTGGGGTTGTCGACCGAAATCTTCCCTTTTGCTCTGACCAACCTCTCTCGGCGATTCTGGGCTGAGGGTTCTGAGAGTGATTGTACAGAGCCTTGCTAACGGTCGGTGTTTGTGTGGATTTATCATGGGCTTCATGGTCATCCTGCTTCGATGATCAAAAAACCCTACACAGGAGGACAAGCCCATGGACAAAGAGATTCGAGAAAAGATCGCCCTCAAACGCTATCAGCTCATCAGCCCCGTGCTGGCCGAACCCGCAAGGGCTCAAAACGAGTACTTTCGAAAACAGGCCGAGATCGAGCACGAATTCCCCCGCTACGGTCTGAGGAGGGTCACTGTTTCCACAATGAAGGCCTGGCTCCGGAAGTATCGGAAAGGAGGTTTTGATACCCTCAAGCCTAAAAACCGCTCCGATGGGGGTAGACCCAAACGCTTCACGGAGGATCTGCTCAAGACCATTGAGATCAAGTGCAAGGCCTATCCCTCCCTGCCCGTGCAAAAACTTTATGAAATGCTTCGGGATCAGGATCTATTGGGACAGCCTCCGGTTCACTACAACACCTTACTCCGGGTGGTCAAAGAGCAGGGATGGCTCCCGCTCAAGAATCGGACCGATGTGCGCAAGGCCTACGAAGTGGACAACGTCAACGATCTCTGGATCTCAGACTTCATGCATGGCCCCCAGGTCCGCACCGCGAATCGCTCGGCCAAAGCCATCCTTTGCGCCATCCTCGATGACCACTCCCGCATGGTGGTCGGTCATGCCTTCAGCACCTCCGAGACGATCAGCGCCCTGACGGTCGTTCTCAAGGAGGCTTTCCTGGCCTATGGCATTCCTAAGCGCTTGTACGTCGATAATAGTTCGACGTTCTCTTCCGATCTATTGACTCGAAGCTGTGCCCAAGCCGGAATCTCCCTCATTCACTCTAAGCCCTATGACAGCCCTTCCCGCGGGAAGATAGAACGCCTGTTCAGGACCGTGCGAGAACGTTTCCTCTCGGCTCTCCACGAGGGGCTTACCCTGGAGGAACTGAATGAAGCATTCTCTCTGTGGCTCCAGGAAGACTATCACCATAAACTTCACACCGGGATCGAGGAGAGACCTATCGACCGCTATAACAGCTCCGTGGGCCAGGTCCTAATCCGCAGGCTCTCCCGAGAGGAGTTAGATGAAATCTTTCTCATCCGTCACGAACGGGTCGTCAATCACGATGCCACCATCAGCTTTAAAGGTGCTCTCTACGAGGTCCCCGCCGCCTATATCCGTCAACGTATCGAGATCCGCCACCCCGTCGATGCTCCCGAAGAGCTCTTTCTCTATGACAACGGCGTTCGGGTGGGCCGGATCAAGCTGCTCGATAAACAGGAGAATGCCCGCACCTTCCGGCCTCAGCAGGTCTCGACCCATCTGTCCTTTCACAAAGGGGAGGTTCTGCCATGAAAGACCTGCTCGCCTGGTTTGGTCTCAAAGGATTTCCTTTTGATAAGAATCTCAAGACCCAGGATGTCTTCGAGACTGAGCCCTTCAAGGAAGCCATGGCTCGGTTCGATTATATCAAACGGCGGGGCGGCATCTTGCTTCTCACCGGAGACCCCGGGGTGGGAAAGACCCTCGCCCTGAGGCGCTACGTGGACACCCTTAATGAGAACCTTTTCAAACCGTACTATACCCCCCTTTCCACCTTGAGTCGCGCGGATCTATTGTATCACTTAAATCGTCTGCTTGGCCTCCCCCAGAGACTCTCCAAGAGTGCCGTCTATGGCCAGATCCAAAAAACCCTTCTGGAATCCAGGGAAAGTTCTGGAAAAACTGTCTTCCTCATCATCGACGAGGCCCATCTTCTTCAAACCGGCCCCCTGGAAGAGCTCAGACTGCTCACCAACTTCAAGATGGACTCCTATGACCCCTTCATCCTGGTCCTCTCCGGTCAGTCCGATCTGAAGCGGATCATGGAGTTTGCTGTCATGGAACCCTTTAACCAGAGGATCGCCATGCGTTATCACATGCCAGGCCTTACTCTCGAAGAAACCAGACACTATGTAATTCATCACCTCAAACTGGCGGGCGCAAAGGAGCCTCTCCTCGACGAGCATGCGATCGAGGCCGTCCATCAGGTCTCCTTCGGCATCCCCAGAAAAATTGGCACCGTCGTCGAGCAGGCCCTCACCTACGCCATGTTCGACCAAAAACGCACCGTCACCGCCGAGATGGTGCTCAAGGTCAAGAACCTTGAAGGGTAGCGGAGAAAGGAAAAAGAAATGAAAGATGAAAAGGAAATTCAAACTGCTTGGGAAATCTGGATGCTCATCAACCGACTCAACGATCTCCTCTGGGATCGCTATGAAGAGGACTTCCCCGATATCGATCCATACGAACAACAGGATCCATGCCTGGGTCCCCTTGGACCTCTGGGCGTCATAGACGCTCAGGATAAAACGCACGGGTGATCCGGACTCTAAAGGAAAAGCACTTGCAAGCGCAAATGGAAAACAAATTCGGACCGGGAGGCCCTTCTTACCCCTCGGTCCGTTTTCTTCTACTGGTTATTTCAATCCGATCAAAAACCTCTCAAACCGCAAAAAACGTTTTGTCAAAAACCCTCTCTTCCCCGCTGCCTTTGGTCAGAATAAGACCTTAAAACTCTGTCAAAATAACGTTGTGATCAACACAACGATCCGCTCGGCTATGTGCCCGAACCCTTGAGAGTCATCCCCTCGCAGGGGGCTCACTCGCCCTATATCTACAGCCCTTCTCAGATTCAGGCGCTCTTGGTGGCCGCCTCTAACCTCCCGCTAGCAAACTCCCTTCGACCTCACACCTACCGGACCCTTCTGGGACTTCTCTACAGCACCGGGATCCGGATCGGGGAGGCCTTGGCCTTGAGCCGAGAGGACTTCCAGGAGGCCAAGCAACGCCTCTACATCGCCCAAGGCAAGTTCCGAAAGGCTCGTTGGGTGCCTCTGAGCGCTTCCACCTCCCAGGCACTACAGCAATACCTGCACAAACGGTTGAAGATCAAGCCATGCTCGCCCGACTCCCCGCTCTTCCTCAATCAGCGATCCCGCCGCCTGACTCCTTGCACCGTCAACCAGATCTTCCGCTATCTGTTGGGGCAATGCGGGATCTGTCACAGCAAGCTCACCGGTCCCCGCATCCACGATCTGCGACACACCTTTGCGGTTCAGAGGCTGTTGGCCTGGTATCGGGATGGACAGGACCTCAATGCCAGGCTTCCATGGCTGGCCACCTATATGGGCCACGTGGATGTCCATTCCACTCAAGTCTACCTTCAGGCAACACCGGAGCTGATTGCACAGGTCGATCGGCGCTTTTATCACCACTACCTGCATCAGGTTAAACCCCAAGGAGGAACCCCATGATACCCACGCTTGCCAACTTTATCAAACGTTTCTTTAGCCACTACCTGCCAACCCAAAAAGGCCTTGCAGTCAATACGATCATGGCTTACCGTGACGCCATTAAGCTCCTGTTGGGCTATGCGTCCGACACGCTGAACAAGAAGGTCGAGCACCTCGGCGTTGAAGATATCAACGAATCGCTTGTGTTGGGTTTCCTCGATCATGTGGAAAACACCCGGGACTGCTGTCCCAGAACCCGCAATGCCAGACTGGCAGCGATCCGCGCCCTCTCCGGCTTTATGGCACGGGAGGAACCCACCCTGTTGCTCCACGCCCAGACCATCCGCACCATCCCTCTCAAACGCACAGAGCACAAAACCGTCGACTACCTCGAAGAGAAGGAAATGCAGGCGCTCCTTTACGCCGTGGACCTCGACTCCCGTACCGGAGTCCGGGACAAAGCCTTGCTGATCCTGCTCTACAATACTGGCGCTCGGGTCAGCGAAATCGTACAACTGAAACTGCCAGACCTACGTCTCGATGGCGTCGCCCAAGTCAATCTCCTGGGCAAAGGCAAGAAATATCGAAGTTGTCCCTTGTGGCCCGAAACTCTCCAAGCTCTCCACGATTATCTCCAACAGCGCACAGCAAAAGATCCGACCGCCCAGCAGCTCTTCCTAAACGCGAATGGCTCACCTGTCGCACGCTTCGGCGTGCGCCACATCATCAGCAAATATGCGGCTAAAGCTAAAAGCCAATGCCCATCCCTTGCCGCCAAGGCCGTCAACCCGCACACCCTCCGCCATACCACCGCAATGCATCTGCTGCGGGCAGGTAACGATATCAATATGGTCAGCTACTGGCTTGGGCACGCCGATATCAACACTACACACATCTATCTGGAAATCGACATGGATATGAAGCGACGGATGCTCCAAAAAACCGAAGCTCCTACCGTCAAAAAGCCTCTTCCATGGCAGAAACCCAATGTCTTACAGTGGCTCAATGCCCTTGCAAAAACACCGCAATATTATGTGCAGTAAAATATTGACCAGAGCCAGAAAATGAAGGATAATTCGCGCGTGAACGAGATCAACTTCACATAATCTGGAACTTCACATAACATGCCTTATGTTGAGCTCAACATAAAATATGATTCCCCATGAGACAGTAAGCATGACAGAGCCAATTAAACCTCTCTACAACCATCGATAACATTTCGTAATGGTCTTGCCATAAAAACACCATATCAAATAAAAAGTATTATTGCAAGACCTGACCCCATATTTCTATGTTTCACGTGAAACATTATTTACCAATGCAGAATTGGTCGAAGATGCGATTAAGAACCTCTTCGGTGGTCGTCTCTCCCACCATCTCTCCCAGGGCATCAAGAGCAGATCGGATTTCGAAGGCAATGAACTCAAGAGAGGCCCCCTCTTCCAGGCCATTCAGGGCATTCAAAAGGTCCTCCTTGATCCGTGTTAGTGCAGTTTTGTGACGGATATTGGCCACGATCAGATATTCCGGAGAGACTCTTATGTCCCGATGGACCAGGGAGGAATAGATGGCCTTTTTCAGGTCTTTGATCCCCTCATTCTTAAGGGCTGAAATCGAGACCATGGGGTCATCCGGAAATCGCTTCTTAATCGCTTCTAAAGAAATCTTCGGAGGAAGGTCCTTTTTATTCACGATCACCATCTTCTTCTTCTCTTTGATCTCAAGAATGATCTCAAGATCATCCTCATCGAGGCCCCTGCTTCCATCAAGGATCAGAAGGATGAGGTCAGCGTCCGCCACCCGTTCCTTCGCCCTCCTCACCCCTTCCTGCTCAATGAAATCTTTAGCCTTTCTCAATCCAGCTGTATCCATCAGGCGGACAGGAATGCCATGAATATTTAAAACCTCTTCAATCACGTCCCTTGTTGTACCGGGAATGGGCGTCACGATCGCCCTCTCCTGCTTCAATAAGACATTGAGGAGGCTTGACTTTCCCACATTTGTCTTCCCGGTAATGGCACAGGAGATTCCCTCCCGAAATACCCTTCCCTCTTCATAGGTGGAAACCCATTCCCCTAATTTTTGAACACTATTGAGGAGATCCTGTCTCATTTCAGTCTGAGGAATAGCCCCAATCTCCTCTTCCGGAAAGTCGATATGGGCTTCGATCAGAGAGAGATGCTCGATCAGCCTTCCCTTGAGGGAGGCCATCTCCTTGAATAGCGAACCCTTCAACTGTTGGTTCGCAATATCGATCCCCTCCATGGTCCTGGCTTTGATCAGGTCGATGACAGCCTCTGCCTGGGTTAGATCGATCCGGCCGTTGAGAAATGCCCTCTTTGTGAACTCGCCTGGATGAGCCATCCTTGCCCCCTGCGCCAGCACCAGTTCTAATATCTTCTGGAGAACAAGGTATCCTCCATGACAATGAATCTCTACGATATCTTCCCTGGTATAGGTCTTTGGAGCTCTCATCAGGACGAGGAGAACCTCGTCAACAGGATGGCCATTCCTGGGATCGATGATTTCCCCGTAATGGAAGTGATGGGAAATAAAAGGGGATTGGTCTCTTTTCGCCTTAAACAGCCCTCTGGCTATGGGCTCGGCCATTGGGCCGCTCATACGGACGATGCCGATGCCACTCTCCCCTAAAGGGGTCGAAATGGCTGCAATCGTCTCTTCTTCTTCGGGTAAAATATTTTTGGAAGAATTTTGGGTAATCTGGTTCAAAGGGTCTGACTCTTGGGAATGATCCTGATTCTTTTCATCTCCCCATCCCCAAGGCTTTCCGTTTCCAGGGCGGGGTCTTCCTTTAGAGCCAAGTGAATGATTCTACGGTCATGGGAATTGAATGGGCCGATCGTAAGAGGTTTTCCAGCCCTTTTTACCCTCTCTCCAAGGCGGGTGGCCATCTTCGTCAATGAATCGGACCTTTTCGCTTTATAGCCGTTCACATCGATATAGACCTTTACCCCTTCCTTC
>SBBT01000214.1 GCA_005239595.1 Candidatus Troglogloeales bacterium
ATATTGAAACGTATCCTGTAACGTGAGATGCGCGCCGGTACGATAGGCAATCGGCAAGCCATCCGCAGTTGCCCCGTAATGATTGCTGGTTGGAAATCCCTGAATATGGAGTCGTCCGATACCGCCGGTGGCAACGATAACGCATTTGGCGGAGACCACAATAAAACGCTGATTGTCCAGATTTTTTAAAATGGCACCGGTGCAGAGGCCGTCTTCATTGGTCAGAAGCTCGACAACGGGGGAAAACTCCAAAAGATCGATCTTTTCATTCAGCACGCAATCTTTCAATACCCGCATCATTTCGAGACCGGTGTAATCTTTACACCGCAGCAGACGCGGTAGGCTGCTCCCCCCACCGCCTCGGATGGAGAGATCGCCGTTGGGTTCACGATCAAATAAAACGCCTTGATCCATGAGCCATTTTGTCGCGGCCGGCCCCTCTTCCACCAACGTCTTTAACAGGGCAGGATCATTCTCCATCTGGCCGCCGCGCAGTGTATCGAGATAGTGGCGTATCGGCGTATCCTCTTTTGATACGGCAACCTGCATACCGCCTTCGGCCATGACGGTGTTTGCATCGCCTAATCTTAACTTTGTCGCGAGTAAGACGGATGCCCCCATTGCCTTCGCCGTCAACGCCGCGGTTGCCCCGGCACCGCCGCCACCAATCACTAAAAGATCGGTTGTATAGTCGGGTGTAAGCGGGAGGTTGTAAGAGGCCGCTGGCGATTCCGCTTCGAGAAGATTCGCCAACTCATGAACGGTCTTTTCGCCTTTATTCGGGCCGACCTTGATTTCGCGGTAGGCATTCTTTTTGTAGTCGGGATGATATTGATGAACCAACGCCTCTTTATCAGAGGGCGAAAGGGTGGGAAATTTCTGATCGATCCGCTCGGAACGAGACCGGATCGCCTCCTCTTTTGATGTCTCGAGTGGATTCATTTTAGCGTCTATCTATTTCAAACCAGACCTTCGAGGATTTCTACTTCCTTTTCAACCAACTGGTTCACGATGTCTCCAATATCCCTGCGCTTGTTCTGCGCGAGATGCTCCACTTTGATTTGTAGCTTTGCATCCAAGTATATGGGAAGTCGCAAGGTTGCTCCTTTTTTATAAAATTTACCCCGTTCCGCTTTGGAAAAATCATACTCTCTTTTCATAATCTATCACCTTGTATACGATTTGGCTTCATTTTTTGTGGCTTTACGCGCCGAAATTATTCGGACTCTTACGCAGGTATCTGTCTCCTCTTCATAAGTATGACAGATAACCAGTACTGTGCCGACTCGGTCCAATCCTAATGTAACCCATCTGTTCTCATTTTGGCTATGCCCATCATCAAATTCAGAAAGTGCCTGGGGGTCAAGAAAAACGGCCGCGGCCCGTTCAAAGGTCACACCATGTTTTCTTGCATTTTGCTGGGCTTTGTTGGGATCCCATTCAAACTGATACTGAAAAGGCTTTTCCACCTGAGCTTATCAGGGCAGAGAAACGGTTGCTAATTCAGAACGGGACATGGAGCGGAGTCGCTTCCATTCCGAATCAAATTTCCCTTTTTCGATCTCATCGATCCGGGTTAGCAGCGCATCCGGTTTTTGTTCAAAGAAGATCCCCTGGACCCGTCGCGAATAAAGCCCCACTTGATTGGATGATATCTCAGCAATACAGACCGGGACACAGAGATTACACATGACGCAGGGCAGAAACAGATCCGATGCCCCTTTGAAATCGCCAAAGGCCGCTTTCCAAATACCGGTGCGGACATCAATTTCCTGGGGACAGGCCTCGGTGCAGGCGTTGCAATTTCGGCAAAAGGCGGCCTCCGGGAAATGCTTAAAAAGCGCCTGTTTGGGATCGGTAATCTCTTCAAATTTATAGACCGGCTTTCGAACGGGGAACGACTGCATCATCGAGAACGAGATGCCCTCTTCCACGATGAGTTGGCAGGCCAAACCGGTTTTGAGTTCATAGGAACCGGGCGTGCGATAGAGGGTCGAGCAGGCCCCACAGACACCGCCTAAACAGCCGATCCCACGGGTAATTTCAAGACCGACATGCCACATTGCTTGGACCAGAGTAATCCCGGCAGGGACAGCATATTTCTTCCCCATGATCTCGATATTCACAAGATGTTCTGTGGCTGTTGTCATGAAAGTATCTCTGACTTCCCCCCAACCCTTATATTCGTCATACCGGCGAAGGCCGATATCCAGTGCTTTATTCCTGGATTCCGGCTTAAAAATTGCCGGAATGACAAACATTTATTCGATGTAAAGAGCTATTGAACTTATCGCCTTTACTTTACGCATTGAGCGCGTTTAGCGCGGAGCCTGCGCGGAACCAGCTAATCTGTTGCTCGGTGAAACTATGATGGGTAACGATTTTTACATCTCCACCGGTTTTGTGAATAACCACTTCAACCGGCTTGCCCGGGGCCAATTGCGATAACCCCACCACCGAGAGACGATCGTCCTGATCTACTTTGTCCCAATCTTTTGGATCGGCAAAGGTGAGCGGCAGAATCCCCTGTTTTTTTAGATTGGTCTCATGAATACGGGCAAAGCTTTTTGTAATCACAACCAGCACGCCCAGAAACCGCGGCGACATC
>SBBT01000041.1 GCA_005239595.1 Candidatus Troglogloeales bacterium
ACAGACAGCCGTTTGACATAAACCTTATCCTCCCGACAGAGACAGGCTTCCTTCTCTGTCTTTTCGGTTGATTCTTAATCAAAATATAAATAGTTTATTGTACTAAATAAGGATGAAATTTGTCAAAACCAAATACGTGCGAGGTACGTGCGATAAATATACGTGCGATCCCCGCATTGGAATGCATGTGGCAATCCGTATGATCGGACAGCTGGCTGACAATGGGTGGTGCCGAGACGCAGAATCGAACTGCGGACACAAGGCTTTTCAGGCCTCTGCTCTACCGACTGAGCTATCTCGGCGATGGGGTGGGAAAATATCAAAGGCCGGACCGATTGTCAATAAGCACAGACAAACCATGAGCAGACAAACCATGACCGCTTGGCAGGTCTATCTCCTTCACTTTTTTTATGGGTTGTGGTAGTTTTCTGTTAAAGCAAAGGGTCGCGTCAGTAACTTTAATGACATTAAAGGCGAGAACGATGTCTCAGCCCCCGATGGTCTCCATTATTATGCCTGTCTACAATGAGGAACGATTTTTAAGAGGCTGTATGGAATCGCTTCTTGTTCAGGACTACCCCTCTGACCGACTAGAGGTTTTGGCCATTGATGGGGGGTCTTCCGACCAAAGCTGGGCCATTGTCGAAGAATATTCGAGGAAATCTCCCATCTTTCACCTTCTCAAGAATCCCAAACGGGTCATTCCCGTCGCCTTAAACATCGGCTGGAAAGCGGCAGAGGGTGAGATTATCATAAGAATGGATGCACACACAGTATACGATCCAGATTATGTGAGTGCCTGTGTGGAACTGCTTCAGACCTCTGGCGCAGCCAATGTGGGCGGCGTGCAGAAGGCAATCGGAACAAGTTATCTGACGGACGCCATTGCCCTGGCCACCACCTGTCCTTTTGGAGTAGGGGATGCCTATTTTCGGTACGCCAAAAAAGAGATGTTTGTTGATACGGTATTCCTGGGGGCGTGGTATAAATCGACGCTTACCGATCTGAATGGATTTGACGAGACGTTTCTCGCAAATCAGGATTATGAACTCAATTACCGTTTACGAGAACGTGGCGGGAAGATCCTGCTCTCTCCCAGAATTCGATGCAAGTATTATGTGCGGAGCACGTTGGCAACCTTAATAAAGCAGTACAGCCGTTATGGATTTTGGAAGGCAAAGACTATCAAGAAGCATCCCGATTCCTTTATGCCTCGTCAAGCAGTGCCGCCTCTATTTGTTTTGGCCTTTTTCTTATCCTTGTTACTCGTAAAGGTCAATCTTGTGCTGGGGCTTACGATACCACTGACCTACTTTTTTACGAATGGACTCTACGCGTTTCGCGCATCCATTGCACCAGGGATCCGTTTCTTTCCTGCCCTTGTCCTGATTTTTACCACGATACATTTTTCATGGGGAATCGGCCTCTTGCTCGGCGTAATTAAATTTGGCCCCCCTCCCGTCCATCCCAGGGCGCTATTGAAGAACTTAAGCCTCTCTAAGTCTTGCGATAAATAGCGCGGGTTCTCTGTTTCAAGACAAATAGGGGAGTCACTCTGTGGTAACCGCCTCCATTTTTACGACCTCAAAATCCCTCCCTTTGACTCGCTTGAGGGTTTCTATCTCAGCGGCAATCCAGCGTGGATCGGGCGCCCCGATGAGAAACCAATCTCCCCCGTTATCGGAGAGGAACATACCGTATTTTTTCAGTGCAGACAGAATAACCCGCGCTGATGGGGGAAAACGAGAGATATCGTAGTTTGCCTTTAATCGAACGCGCATGCCCATCGGTGGCAAGTGAGAATCGGTGAGTTTGCTGGCGAAGTGTCTTGCCGGATGGACATATCCCCGGCGCGTTGGATGGGCGGTAAATCTCAGCGCATGTGTGATTGCTCCCTGCTCGTACACTTCATCGTATCGAACGAGACCCGGGAATATAGGAAGCCCCGCCGCATCGGCTGATGTCAGCCCTTTAGGACGCAAGTCATTCGTATTTAGATCGAAAATTGCCCCGGAGCTGGCATGCCAACGTTTTCCGCCCTCTTTCGGAAAAGCATAAAAAAGTTCATAGAGCATCCACCGATCCCGGTCAATGACGAGGACATGCCGATCCCCATCTGATTGTGCCCCTCCTTCGATTGGCGCATCGGGAGGGATAGGATAGTCGCCGTGGTCGCTTCCCTCGATGTTGTCAAAACTGACTGGCACCTTTGGTTGTGTTCCAGGGACAACCACATAGGGGATGCCCATTGATGGTCCGATGCTTGGATGCAATTCTTTGTGCAATCCAATGCTTGAGATAAGCACATCGGAATTTGGATCGACCGGCTCTCCTGAAATATCTTTGTTCCATGGATTGTCGTTCGGGAACAGGCGTTTTCCGCCCAGGCTGGCCCCGCTTCCATACTTGATGGATTCTACAGCGGGCAATCCGGCTGTTATCCAAATCGCTATTGCAATAGTGATCAATAATATTGAGACGACCTGTTTCATGAGAATCTCTACGATTATTC
>SBBT01000116.1 GCA_005239595.1 Candidatus Troglogloeales bacterium
ACGTTTATTGATGGTTCCTCCGGTTGACCTAGATCAACTCCTCCGTTGGAAGCATCTTTTACTCAGCAAGGGGGGTAACGATCTATTGACCGTTCCCTCATTTACGATTAAAAGAAAATCGCAGAATGGTTTTAACATTTCCCTTGTTGAAAATAAATCGAATACAGTTGCTTATCATAACATGTCTTCGAAAAGAGTCACCTGCGGCTGCACGGGAAGCTTCGATCCCCGGGGAAGATACGCCTTAAAGTCTGCCCTTGACTTGAGTAAATCAAAGGCCTCTTTCCCGCGGTTTTCTTCCAAAAGTGTGATCACCTGCTCTTTGAGCTTCTTTTGCTTGACCGTCACAAGGATCCTTACGTTCGTGTATTTCTCGTTATCTAGTACGAGCAGCGCATCCATACTTTCGCTCCTCCTCCTTTTTCAATAGAGGATAGCAGAGGCAGTCTTTCGCTCCACCCCGCTTAGCAAGCGGAGGTCTCGGTTGGGCGGATATTGCCACCTTTGAAACTGCTACCCTCCCCGTGGCTGCTACAGAAAATCGTTCAACTCGCCTGGGGATGAACTACGCATCATTTAAAATTCTCACGGCATTACAATGTGTGGAAAATTATCGCCCGGCGCCTTATCGTCGATCCTCAATGACCTCTCTTCCTTGATCTGCTCTTTATTCGTGAAATGAGTTATACCCAGAAAAAGCAGAGGAATGATAGGCGCTTTAAAGATCCCGCTTATTTTTGTGATAGCCTCAATCATGGGGTCGTTTACCTCCGTATTAAAAAGATAGCACATTATATGTCAAAAAGCAAACTTTTATCTGTTATTTTGATATATTTATATACATAGCATATCATATTGCGCTAGAGTATATTATGAGCAATTTGGTATAGAATATTTATAAACTTATGTCAAAATAATAATAATTATTTCTAATTTTGATTGACATAATCCCAATTTTACGCTATAAGATCAGTGGTTGGTTAATTAATGAAACACTACGAAAAAATTAAAAAAATCCGTAATGACCTGAATCTTACCGTGCGGGAAGTTTATGAGCGCGGGGCCACCATCCTCGGTCCACAAAAGACCATTTCCATAAGCACGATTAACCGCATCGAGGCCGGTAAACCGCATAAATTCTCTTCTCTGGTAACGCTGTGCTTTATTCTGGGGATCCCTTTGAAGGAACTTTTTAAAGGGACTGAACTGGAAGAATGTCTGATAATAAGGAAAAAAGAACGGACCAGTGGATATCAGTTTAATGAAGCCGCCTCTTCACAGATCATCAACAACCCGAACCATAGCTTTCTGACGCAGGAATTTCTTCTCCTACCCGGTGGCCAAACTTCCTTAGACCGCGCGCCCCAAGGCAAAAAATACGAACAGCTGGTTTACGTGATCAGCGGACAACTGGTGTGTGTTTTGGATGACAAAGAAATGATTTTGAAAGGCGGGGATTCGATTTCTTTTGACAGCACAAAACCGCATTATTTCAAGAACACCGCAAAGAAAAAATGTAAATTCTTGGCCGTTGAAAATCCAGGCCGGTATTAACCCCGCCATAAAACGGCGGAATTAATTCGCACAGCGATTTGTGTTCACCCTGCTCCATAAATCGCGTGCTCATTAACGTTTCTTAACGAGCATACCGATACTCACTAAGGCCGAATCAAACCTCTCCTTAAAAACTGTCAGTGAAAGCGGCTTATCCAGATAATCAAAGGCGCCCATCCCTACAGCCTTGGTGGCCACATCCGGACTCTTCCAGGCGCTTATGACAATAATCCGGGAATCTGGAGCGATTTTATTAATTTCGGCTATCGCATCGATGCCACTTATCCCCGGCATCCGGATATCCAAAAGAATGATATCCGGCTTAGTTGCCTTGACCTTTTCAATAGCGGATTCACCGTCAGACGCCTCATCAATCTCGCATTCGTATCGGGGCGAGATAAAATCTTTAAGATTATTGCGGGATTTTTCTTCATCATCCACGATCAAAATGCGTGGCTTTTGCATATGCCCGGCCTCCCCCAAGAGTACCTGGATCTTCTCAATAGCGACATTACGCAGATCGTCAAACCGAAAAGGTTTGGTCATAAATTCATCGGCCCCCAGCGCCAAAGCTTTTTGCTTGGTCGCCTCATCTCCCTTGGCGGTCACCATGACCACAATTACCCCGGAATCCATGGCCTTGAATTGTTTCAACAGCTCAAGCCCGTCCACATCCGGCATGAGGATATCCAAAAAGATAATTTTGGGTTTATTCTTCTCAAAAATACTCAAGGCCTTTTTGGCTGTTGTCGCGGTAAATACCGTAAACCCGATATAAGCAAAAGGTTTCTTGATGGATTCGCATATGACAGCTTCGTCATCAACGACTAAAATTTTGATCATAGTCCTTTCCTTCTTAAGCTGTGACTTCCTGGTGCGTTGCCTCTCTTAAGGTGTCCATGAACTGTTTCATGGATGAAGTTTTTTCCAAAATCTTTTTTGCATCTTCAATAGGTATCGGCTGGATATCAGCGGGGTCCAGATAAAATCCAACAATCAAATTAATCCCGTGAACGTCATTGCCGATATAATGAAAGAAAAGCTCACTGATCACCGGATGCAGTTTCATATGGTTATGCCGTAGTTCCGGCAACTGCTCGCTTTCGGCTTTGATTTTCTCCGAATGGAGAATCTTGTTAACCGTCTCGTTAATGTGCGTCGTGTGATCCTGAATCCTTTTGGTATCATCAACCGGAATCGGCTCATTGTATCGACAGGAAGCCGAGACAATTTGAGTTATAGCCGAGATGTCATCGCCCAAATAATGATACATCAGGTCCCATATTAAAAAAGGAACCGTAATTTTTTCAGTTTTAATCTTATTGTATAATTCCTGCTCATTGGAAAGAGGTTTAGCCATTTAAACCCTTTCTGGTAAGGCATCAGCAATAACGTGGACTTTCTCTAACCAGACTTCGTTAGCCACCGGTTTTAAAATATAATGTTCAACTCCCAAATCCTTTGATTTGTTTATCGTCTCTTGATCTGTGATACGGGTGATCATGATGCATTCAGTATTCTTGTCTGCTTTTTTAATTCTCTCTAACAGCTGCATGCCGCTGATCTTCGAGTATCCCAGATGAACATCAATCAGACAAATCTGCGGCCGCTCTTTTTCAAAAATCTCCCATGCTTGCGTCCCGTCAACCGCTTTGAATGCCTGGAAACCGTCAAGCTGCAGAATCTTAGCCGTATAATGGGCTATGTCCTCTTCATCATCAACAACCAGGATTTTAATGCTTGATCTCTTCATTTTGGGCTCCGTCTTTCTTTTTAAGTTGCAAAATATCTATCTTGGCGATTTTATCCCCGTCATATATCGGAAACTCAACAATAAGACGCGTCCCTTTGTCTTTCCCTTCCGACTCACCCCATACTTTCCCGCCGAATCGATCCACAATCTTTCGCACCCGATATAATCCAATGCCCGTCCCCTCGCTTGAGCCTTTAGTTGTTGTAGAGAATAAAAACATGTCGTTTAAGAATTCTTTTTCGATCCCATACCCGTTATCAATGCATTCAATACGAATGGTTTTGTAATCTTTCTTGAAAATCTTTAAGGCAACATTCTTCTCTTCCTTGCGTCTGACCGCATGCATGGAATTGTTGACAAAATTCATGAAAATCTCTTCCAATTGAATTCTATCGCCCAAAACCGGAGGCAGATTATCTTCCAGCTGAAGATCAAAATGTATCTGCTCTTTTGTTATCTCATGCATCTTCAGAAATTTAAACCCCTCCACGGCCTCTTTAAAGACAACCGGCTGCAATTCTCCCTTTCCCATTTTCGAGTAATCCAGAATGGCCTTAACCATGCCTGAAACCCGCTCTCCGGCCATTTGAATGCGGGTCAGGGCTTCTTTGAACTCATTGATCACCTCTTCCGGTAAAAACCTGACTCGCGGATCTCTTAAGAGCAAATCCCGTATATACCCAACGGTAACATTCAAACTGTGCATAGGATTGTCAATTTCATGCGCCATCGAAGAAGCCATATGATCCAGAGAAACCATCCGCTCTTTCAAGCCTTCCTCCTCCAAACGTTTTGTTTCGGCCTCAAGATAAATGCACCGATCTATCGCAATCGCGGCCTGATGGCCCAAGACAGACAAGGCATTAAGCAGTCCCTTTGAGTACATATCTTTTGATTCTCGCTCCCCCAGCGCAAGAAAACCTACCAAGCTGTCTTTTAGAGTAATTGGCACAATCATATGTGCTGAGAGTTCACACATCTTGCTTTCTACCTCTTTTAATTTTGCTTCAGCGTTCATCTCAAAAAACATTTTTATCTCATCATGTATAATAGGGTACTGCTTCTGTCGCAACTGCTCTACCAAAGGGTCATCCCGGTCAAAGACGAATCCATCATTTTCCGCTGGCATCCTTAACTCATACTTGTCCCCTTCGCGGTTTAATAAAAAAATCTTCCCCGAATCGACTCTTAATGTTTTGATGGTAATGGTCACAATGAGTTCCAGGAGCCTTTCAAGATTGTGTATGGTATTCATGCCATAGGATGCCTGCATTAGCAAGTTCTGCACCCGCTGCTCTTCTTGTAAAAGATTCTCCTCTGCCTTTCGCTGGAAATAAAGAAAGATAAACGGACCAGCCGTAGCGAACACAGTTGATAAAATAATAGGAGCCCAATGCCAATGTTGTCCAAATGTGCTGACTAAGTTTTCTTTTCCCCAGAACGTTAACCCAAAAGGTATCCCTAAAATTAAAGAATAAACGAAAACAAATATACCAACACGTGTGACTGTAATCCGTATATCCAAGAGTTGATATTTTAAGATTGCATATGTGATAATAATACAGTAGAGGGGTGCTGTGAAATTACCCAAGGGGACAAAATCAATATAAAAAACTGGCACAAAATTGCTTAAGCCTCCAGAAAAGCCCACAAAAAACCAAAATAAGAAATATCCCAATTGATTCTTTTTATGGTAATTTCTTTCTGTACGAAATTTGAGATAGACTTCGACTAATGCCAAAACGACTAATAAAATCCATATAAATAGAAAAAGTGGATAAATGAATCCTGTTGACCTCAAATAATAAAAAGAATCTTTAATTTCTTCTACATAAGAAACAAAAGGTACTTCGAGATTAAGAAGACTCAGTAGAGTAAAAAAAATTCCTTGAGAATATGCAAAGATAATTAAAAATTTTCTTTTTATTCCAGTGAGCGAAGAAGAAAAATGATAAAAGAATACCGCAATAAAAATGATCCCAACATGAGCAATTTTAAATAATAATAAACAATACTCAGGATCATTTGCTCTCCCTATTAGAAAAGAAAATATTCCCCACCAAGCAACAGCAAGATTGAATAACGCAAATAACCGATGCAGTAATGAACGACCATACACTATGAGGATGAATACAAGGACAATGCAAGTTATCCCTACAATTAATCCAGATAAGGAAAATAAAATAATATCAACCCCTCGACTCATTCTCTAACCTTGATGACTATAAATTTATCTAAATTATCCAAAATTTCCTTTGGTAATACTTCAGGAGTTAGCTTATTAGAAAGTCCTTTGCTAAAAATTACTCTGTGTGTCGCATATGCAAGCCTTCCCCCTTCTGTCCTTCCGCCATGTGTCGCTGCTTGTAAAAATTCAAAATAGAAATTTAAACCGTAATCATAGATTTGGTTCACATACATTTTAACCTTTACGCTATCAAATGGCATCGCTTCCATTAAATAATATATGTCGCAGTTTAAACAAATTAATCTTCCTTCTTTCTTAAAAAAATAATCTGACATTACTTCTCTAAAATAGTTGTCCCTAACTTTTCCCAACCATTTTGCATAATTAGAGAAATAAATATTGCCTACTAAATTTGACTCCTCCAAGCTGGTTGAGAAAACTTCCTCTTTTAAAAGAAATTCCTTATTTAATACCCTTCCCGCAGAAAATCTCTCCTTGCCAAATTCTACACTTTTACCTGACATCTTGTATTGAGTACATGAATCTACATATTGCTTCTGAGGAGCCAGTATTTTAATAAATCTACTTATTTGTTCTGGGAAAGATTCAATTTTCCCATCTCCATAGCCAACGATTTTAATCCAAGAGACACGCTGTTCACTAGTTGCCACCCTTTCGTATGTCTTATTTGGTAAAATTTTTAACCAATCAAACATTAAGTCCAACACTGAATTTTTATCTCCAGAGATTTTGTGGAACCATATTCTTCCTTCTACTATATCGTCCGCTTTCAATTGGCCATATATTTGTAACTTCACATGATTGGTAACCATTCCCCAATCACCACTTTCAAATAAACGAGTCAATTCCTTTTTGATGGGATAGAGGGCATATTCTCTAATCTCACCAATCCAATCGAAATAATTGCTAAAATATAAAGTTTTATTTAAATTTTGCATATTTTTAAATGTCACTGGAAATCTTTGAATATACACAGGCTGCCCTTGCGGACCATTAAACTGGACATCTGTCTTAAAAACATCGTAGTCGTAGCCCATCTTAGTTACTTCTTTGGCGATGGTCTGATCGCTATTGATACCCACAGCTAGGGAAAAGATAGCTTTTCCGTTTTTAATAGGAAAAGATATAACTTTTTCCTCTCCTAAGCACAATGATTTAAATATGAAATAGTTATCGCTCATACTGGCAATTTGGATTTCATTATCTTTGTTACCGCATTTTTTAAAGGATTCAAGGGCGCACCATGTGGATGTTCCGGTTTTATTTAAATCATTGCCTTTGACTATCAATTCCTTCAAAAGATTTTCCTTATTTTTCCCCAATACCCCTAACCAATCATTCCAACTTCTTTCCTGTATAGTTTCTACATCACATCCTTGTTTTCCATGACCTGCGATGACCAACAAAAAAGGTCCATCATGAGAGACAGAAACACCGATATTCTTTAAATTCTTTCCCGTCACCAAAGGTTTCCCAAACTTGTCCCATCTAATTTTAAAACCTTTAGCCCATTTTTTATCTCTTTTAAGTAATTCTTCTATCGCGGATTGGATCAGAGGCAATTCAATTTTGTGCCGTAACTCTTTTCGTGCCCCCTTCAATCTCTCGTCATATGAGCATCGAACGACTGGTGGAACAAAGTCAAACTCTCGGGACAATTCACCTAATTTTACTTCAATAATCTTTTGATCTCTTATAGCAGGATTAACCAAATCATTTGCTGATGGATTGTCTTCAAGCGTTTCTAATATTTTGAGGTGGCAATTCCTAATTCTCAGGATGAATCCGTCTCTTGAAACTTCGGCATCTCCTCTATAATGATCGACATCCATTCTTTTAATGGAAGATTTTATGATATATTTTCTCCCCGAATTGCTGCGTGAAGGAATCAGTTCAATTCCATCAATGCTCTCTGGAAGGCAAATATCTTGTGGGATAATTAGTTGCATAGATTGTAAGGCGGAATCAATAAAATATGGATCACCTATTAACAAATTGGATTTAATGTACCGAGCTTCTGAGAGACACTCTCCGGTCTTTCTTTTATCATCATAAAATAAGCTATAAACACATCCTAACCGCTGGAATGTTTTTCCTTGGAATAGAATCGGCCCGTATACATCTGCGTGTAGATCTAAATCGATAGGTTTTTTATTCTTTACCCGTGAGGCAGGTCGATAGCTGGGAACTCCTATAGTAGGATTGATCTCAAGAATCGCTGAGAAATGGGACACCTTATAACTTGTCTGTTCACAATGAATTTTTATTTCTATTTGCTTCGAATCACTGCCCTCGGTTTCTAAAACTTGCGCATGGATTTCTATCCTCGCCCCCCTCTCCTGGCTTACAGTGATTGGCCGCTCAAGACTAATGTTCCTAAATTTTAGACCCTGAATTATTTCTGTACCGGTGATATAACAACCCGCTTGCGTCATCGCCTCCAAACCAAATGCCATTGGAAAAAGTAAAGTCCCCTTCCAGTTGTGATCAAGAACATAAGAATCATCTTTAACGTTTAAGTGCGCTTGAGCTATAAGTTCCACATTAGGCATATGGTATTTGATGTCTTCGATGAATCTTAAATTCCCTTTATACTCAGCTTGTGGAGATCTCCAAGTATCAATGCCCGCGATCCTTGCCACAACGATTGTCTGCTGACTACCTGAGTCGCCTTCAACCAGTTGCATAAACCGTTTTACGCCCTCTGCCACTGGAATCGGGCTGATTCCCCGCTGTGATAGCCAATCCAGACTTCCCAATTTTGTCCCCATCCCAATTTCATCCCATACGCTATAGGCAACAGCTATGACCTCTGTTTCTTTCTGCTCGGCTTTAAATTGATGCAGGAATAAATTGAGTATCTCATTGGCTAAACCATACCAACCGCTCCCCTCCATCCCAGTTACTCCAATAACGGAAGTGATACCTACAAAAAGCTTGGGAAGGTTTTTATCCAATGCTTTACAAATATTAATAGCCCCCATAACCTTCGGAAGGGTTTCCTGGTAGGCGCCTTCAGGGTTGGTCTGTTTAAGCCGCTTAAGAGTGTTAAGACCTGCTCCATGTATGACCGCGGTAATTTTGCCGTGTTCTTTTGCGATCTTACTGACGAGCTGCTGGACGGCTTCAAGATTCGTCACATCACAGGAATAGTATTGACATTGTAGTCTTTCTTCTTTGAATCGCTTGAGCGTGCGAACAATTTCATCATTCGAATCTTTAGGAAGTTCGCTACGACCGACTAAAATCATCTGTGCTTTTGTTCTTCTGGCAAATTCAAGAGCACATTCAGCGGTAACCCCTTTAGCTCCTCCCGTAACCAAGACAACATCGTGGGGAGACCATGCTATTTCTCGCTTCTTATACAAAACAGGTTGGACATCCTGAAATACCGGCACTTTCCGGACTACACTTTTATCATAACCTGATATTGAAAATATGGGGGTCGTTTGGAATTCTTCAACGACTTTGGCAGAAACGGTGTCCGCCGATATCCTTTCGTCAAAATCCAAGATCCGTATCCGTAGACCCGGCTGCTCGAGGTGAAGCGTCGAGGCAAAGGACCTCGCACAGCATGATTCAATATTGACTTTGTCATTCTCACCGAAATTACCTCCGCCAAACTGGATAAAGACGACCGCTTTTTCTTCCTGAGCGCCATCGTGTACGGTTGTTTCCATCACATGATAAAATCTGTCGATGATCCGCTTAAGGGTGACCTCTCCAAATGGATCTTTTTTATGATTGGCCGGTAAGATACAGATTAGACCAAGGGCATCTGTTTTATCCAATTCGTCATATGACTTTATACGTACTTCCGTCCGTTTATCCTTGAGAAGCTGTTTCAGGCTGTAGGCGATCTCCCACTGACTGTCATCGGACAAAATATCAATCTTGTTTAATCGTTTGAAGACCGAAGAATCTAACTGCTTGATTTTTTCTTCCTCAAACTTGACGACAAAATTTCTTACCCAGGAATTTCTCTGATACCGCAGAAGGACATTGTCAGCTCCCCCGACAGTTGAGGATGTCTGGCTTTTCAACTCAGCCAGACGGTCACGAATCTGAGCCAGGGTATTATTGGAAAACTGAGAAGGGTCAATTTGTCCGCTTAAGCCTAGCATCTTTGCGGCTTCGGCGATAAGCTCGGCGGCTTTAATCGAATCAAGGTTCAAGTCGTCCAAGAGGCGCAAATTAAGATTAATCGACTGGGTATCATAGCCCGTTACCTTATGAATTAAATCCATAATGATCCGGGCAATATCATCGGCACTCCCGATATCCCGGGTAGGCTGAGTGGAAACTGGCAGTTCTTTCTGAACAACCTCAACTCTGGTCAGGGCAGGCCTAACAAGTTTGGAGAACAATAACTCTTTTTGCTCGATGCCTTTAAGCGGCCGCTCACACTGATTTTCAATAAATTTCTTCCTTGAAACCGGGATAAATGGTTTGATGGCTCTCTGGCGGTATAATTCTTGCCAGTTAATTTTGACACTCCTGATAAAAAGCTGAGCCAGAATGACGTTTAAGTCCCGGTCATTTTGTGGGGTCTCTTCAAGCGGAAAACATTTCGGCCCCTTATTCTTGTTGATCGCTTTAACTAAGTCGGTTAAAATCCTGCCCGGCCCAACTTCAATGAACAAATCACATCTCTCCGACATGGATTCAACAAGTTTGATAAAATTAACCGGCAAAAGAACCTGCCTTGCAAAGTATTCTCTTAAATTGACGTTCCCCTCAATCCGGCCGCCGTCCATGCAGGAATAAATCCCTATCTTCCCTGGCCGGAAGCTCTCTTGCAGGATCCTTGCCACTTGAATCCTCTTAGAGGCACCTTCCATAAATGAAGAATGAAAGGCGTTGGATACAGGGAGCACATAGCTAGAAAAGTTTTCTGCCTTTGCCAGCTCAATGACTTGTTCCAGCTCTTTTCTCCCGCCAGAGACAACTGTTTGATTCGGACTGTTGACGTTGGAGATAACAATCTTACCCGCTACCTTTTTGACGATGTCTTCAGCTTGTGCGTAATCACAGCAAAGACTCGCCATCCCCGCTGACCTTGACCGGGCGGCCATCAGTTTCCCGCGAAGCTGTGCGAACCGAAGGAGTGTTCTCTTATCAAAAGCCCCTCCTTTATAAAAGGCCATCAGCTCTCCAAGACTGTGTCCGCCGACCGCTTGGGGCTCAACGCCTAATTGGGACAGGAATTCCGTCCAGACAAGGGAGCTAAAGGCAACCGCAGGCTGGGTAATTTCCGTCTGTGATAATCTCTTCTCAAACGCCTGCCTTTCTTCTTTTGTTAAACACTTATCCTCCGGTTTGTAGATGTAATCACCGAGCGGCATCCGGGGGATCTTCAATAAATCCCTCGCCCATCCGAAACGTTCAACAAGTGTGCGTGTCATATTCAAGCACTGCACCCCCTGACCTGAGTACAGAAAACCAACACGATTGTGCTGTACATAATTTCCCAGCAAGATATACGTGACAGGATCCTTGGCTTTGACCTCGACTATCTGGCCATCTGGCAGAGCACCTTTGTCCAATTTCTGCTCAATGAGCCCCAGGGCTTCATAGAGATGTTCAGGAGAATCAGTGACAACGGCAACTTTTATCAGCGCGGTAATTTTTACCTTCTTATTCAGGAGCGCGCTTAAATCCGCCATTTCGGCCATACTGATATTGCGAAGGTCTTCTTTGAATTTCTGGATTAATTTCCGAAGATGAGTTACTGTTCGGGAGGCAAAAACAAAAACTTCCGTATTCTGATAACTGGCCAAGATGGCCTTTACTGCTATCTCAGGTTTTATTTTCTTAGTCGGCTCTGACCTGGATTCAATGGTAATATGGCAGTTAATGCCACCGAACCCCGCTGAAGAAACCCCTGCCCGGATGAGTTTATCGGCAGGATAAATTTTTCCGAAGGTCAGCGGATAGAGTTGTCTGGCGTCTTTCTCAAAAACTTCATTAGGCTGCTGGCAATTAGCCGTAGGCGGTAATATTCTCTGGTTGACGGCCAAGACGGCTTTAATAAAGCCCCCGATTCCAGCAGCTGCCTTGGTGTGTCCCACAATAGACTTAAATGAAGTGACTCCGCACTGCCGTCCATCTTTTTTCTTTAGCGCCGCTTTTAAGGCTGCCGCTATTCCCTCAAGCTCTACCCTGTCTCCCTTAGCTGTCCCCGTGCCATGCCCTTCAATAAAATCCACATCTGCCAGGGTATAACCCGCCAGTTTGTAAGCCCGTTGAATCGCCGTCGCCTGACCTTGGGAAGAAGGCTCCATGATGCCCCCTTTTCCATCCGATGATATCCCCCATCCTTTGATAACGGCATAAACATAATCCTTATCGCGAACAGCATCCTCTAGCCTTTTAAGGAGTACGAAACCGCATCCCTCTCCAGGCACAAACCCGCTTGCCCTCTGATCATAAACGCGCATCTGGTCTTTGGCCAAGGCCCCTGCCCTAGAAAATCCCACCAACTCAAAAGGATCGAGGCTGACATCCACACCTCCTGCCAAGACCAAGTCCATTTCGCCCAGCTTCAAAGCATTGGCGGCCGTGGCCACCGCCAATAGGGATGAGGAACAAGCCCCATCCACGATATATCCGCCGCCTTTGAGATTTAAATAATTGCAAATTCGCCCTGCAATGGTGTTGGCCAGACCGCCTGACAGGCTGTCCTCGGTAATAGGGTAGAATGCTGATTTGTAGATCTTCTCCATCGCTTCTGCTACTCGTATCTTTTCCTCATCTGCAATTCCGAAATTTCCCAACGCGGCATGCAAAGCCTTTTGAACATATGGCCATCGTAGTCGTAAAGTGAGAGACCGGGTCTGCTCTCCTGTTAATGTATTCCCTAAAATGACACCGGTATTTTTGGCAGGAATTTTATGCATCATATACAAAGGGGCGTCCTCAAATTGATAACCGGCACTTTCAAAGGCCTTTAGGGCCGTATCCAATGCCAGCCAGTGGACAATATCCGTGGATTCAAAAGTCTTTTTGGGGATGCGTAACTTTGACCAATTGAATTCAAAACCGTCTATGAATGCGGCTTTGGTGAGATAACTTTTATCGGAAACGTTTGGGTCGTCGCTATAATAATCATTCAAGGAAAGTCTTTTATCCAGAATCCTCCTGAATTGGACTCTTCTTGCCAAAATATTTTCCCATAATTCCTTGATATTGGTTGCGCCGGGATAATAACAAGCCATGCCAATAACGGCGATTTCGGGGGTAATTTTGAGAAAATGTTGAGTTGTGGAAGGTTCGTGTTTGCTGAAAAATTCTTCAGTGATTTTCTTGTAGGGACCGGTTATGCCGTGCTCTTTCCAACGGTAATAATTAACGTTACTTGTGCCGAGCTCACGGCACAATGCCACAACAGAAAGCTTATGTCGCTTTCTGTACATTTCCAATTTGTTGAATTGTTGTTTGCTCATAGGGTTAAATGGCTTAATGCTAAATTTTTAATCTGCTAAAAATGTAGCACAACTGAGGTATACGGATCAATGATATTCTCTAAAATTTTTCATTCCCAAATTTGGCAATCGGGACAGGAGAGAACAGGGTCGTCCTGTCCTACCCCTCCCACACGACCGAACATGCAGGTCCGGAAGGGG
Organism: Candidatus Troglogloeales bacterium; assembly: GCA_005239595.1. Lineage (GTDB taxonomy): Bacteria > Nitrospirota > Nitrospiria > SBBL01 > SBBT01 > SBBT01. The sequence continues at coordinate 13,142 of SBBT01000116.1, forward strand.
ACAGCCCAAAAGGGACAGTTCTGCACCTTCCTCACTCATCACCCCTGCGCGTTACCTTCAACGTCTCGGCCAGTTGAAACCGAAAGAAACCAGAGCCGATCCCAGCCCCTTTTCAAAAAACTCTTCATTATGAATATCTACTTTTTCGGTATCACCGGCACCTCCGTTCCTTCATATCCATCAACCAATTCGTCCTTCCTACCTCGCAAATAATATCGGCCTGAGCTATACTCCCAATCCTCCTGCCCATCGACAACTCCCGCTTTGACCGGATTATTCTTGATGTACCGGCCGCAGGCATACACATACAACTCATTCTCAATCAGCAAACTCTTATACCGTTCCCGCCCAACAGGTCCCTTGGTCTTGTATCGCTCATGGAATCAAATGTATTGACTTTTTAAATTCTGGGTTGCTTTGGAGAATCTGGAAACATCCAGTATCTCAACTGCCAAATGAAAATGAGTGTGCATCAAACAATAATAATAAATTTTGAACCCACTCTCCCTCTTGGCCTTGAGCAGTATTTATTGAAACGACTCAAAATCTCCCCCGTCCCGGAATATCTTAAGCTTCCTTATCGTTCTCGATATGATATACGCATAACAGCCGTCGTACAAAATCTCGCCCCGCGCTAATCTTGCTGCCATCTCATCAATCACTCATCTTTCCTTGCCCTGTCCCGTTTTGGTGACTATCCCATTCCTGCCTTCCTCCTATTCCTCCTACTATCTTCTCGGCTTGGAGATCAATCGCCTAATGGATGATTATGAACACAAAAAACTGACTTGGTTAATTTTTGTAAAACGGAATGGATTATTTCGCGGATGATGGGAAAGGCGTGATCAACCGTTCCAATGGCGGCGTCCGCAATATCAATGATTCGATCTCATGCTTTTTCAAGCTTGGACACGAACCCTTCGCCTCCAAAGGGGCGCACGGTCCGCTCATGGCGGCGCAGTGCTTCCGCCTGATACGGTGAAGCCGCTTGTACATAATTAAGTATGGTGTCCCCGGAAGTCTGCCTCTCAATAGGTTCAAGCTGCTGGAGATTTTGCTTGAAGCCGCAGGCTCGGTAGGCCGCAAGGAATTGTTCTGGAAGATCTGGGGGGCGGCGTCGCGAAGGCCCATACCATTAAAAGACCCAGAAAGGATCTAGCGGCGTCGGTACTTGTCGACATGCTCTGCGAGCGTCGCTGGACAGAACTCTGGTTTTGTGTTCCCACGCGCTTGCAGCCCCGTTGAGGAGTTCGGGACGTAAAAGCAGAGGCCGGTTTCGAAGTTGCCACTATTGTCGTTGTCCAGGACGACCCCGCCCGTTGTGGTCTTGGCCTGATCGTCGTAGAACGCGATCCCATACTGGTTCCCCGTGATCTTGTTGCGCTTGATGTGGGTCACGCCCGTGTTGTGCCCGAAGGCCATCCCGTCGATTTTGTTGTTCGTGATCGTGCTGTCCTCGACCACAATTCCGTTGACGCTCGATTTCAGTTTCGGGTTGACCTCGGCCAGAATGCCGATACCTTTGCGGTTCGGGTCCTCGTCCCCCGCCCATCCGCGGCCGGCATCGCGGATGGTGCTGTTGCGGATGGTGATACCCCGCATCGTAGAGAGATCGGAAAAGACCGAGAATGTGATACCTGCCAGCGGCGTATTGAAAATCTCGGTGTTCTCAACGGTAACGTTTTCCAACGAGGTGGACGGGATATAGAGTTGTGGGGCAATGCCGACGTCGAAGACATCACCAATGATGGAGTTCCGGATGACCACGCCGATCGAGCTTCTTCTCGGTTTGCTCGAGATCTCGAAGCCATCACCCAGATAGAACATGTGGCTCGGATTTTCGTCCTTGAAGCGGCCGCCACAGTAGCGTACATCCATATGGTCAAATATCCATGACTGTGCGCCATAAAGGAGGACGCAGCCCATCGCGGACGCACGCAGCGCCAGCCCTTCAATATGAATGTCGTGCGCTCCGTTGGTATAGATGTTGTTGTCCCGCTTGGCTGCCTCGACGATGTGTTTGTCTGGGGTCGATCCATTGGGCAACCAGACATACGCAAGGCGATTGCGCCAGTCGAAGGCATACGTCCCCGGGGTCATCCGTGCCAACACGTCCGCCGGGTTGGTCGAGTTCCAGGCAATGAATCGCAGCGGCACACCATCCAGCAGGAACACCCCCGCCTTCCAGCTCACTTTGGCTTGATAGATTGGGTTGGTCCCTCCCACCGGAGTCCACCGATTCGACCTGCGATCACATGCGGCACTGACGCAATCAGCGCCCCAGAGTACCGGAGAATTGCCCTCACCGTAGGTGCTAAACACGATCGGACTGCCTGGAGCCCCCGAACGGGTCACATTGAGCTGTTCACGCCACAGACCGCCGCGCTTGAACAGGACCCGATCTCCAGGATGCAATGCAGCACGATTGACCCGGGCGACGGTTCGCCACGCCAGAGAAGATTGCGTCCCGGAGGCCTCATCGTTGCCGGCCGTTGCATCTACGTGGTAGGTGGTGCCCACCCCCGTTTCACTGCTGCCACTTGAGTTGAAGTTTTGGAGGCCGCATATTAATATGAAGAAGATGCAACCGCGTACTATTGCCGGACGTTTCATGACTCGTGATATACCCATATGCGTACTCCGGTGTAAGTTTCCACTCATTCCGGTCTTAGGTTTCCACCCATTCCAGAGGACACTATGCTTAATTCAGTGTCATCCGATTAGGTCCTGGTTTTCGACGATGAAGAATACGACCTCATAGTTTTTCAAGTTTGGACACGAACCCTTCACCTCCAAGGGGGTATACTGCCATTAGTTAACAAAACAGGTTAAAAATATTAGCATAGGGCTCGTAACCGAAAGGGGGCCTTGTTCATGAAATATCGTCAATGGTCAAGCAAAAAGCCCAAATCGTCCTAGAAGGCCTGTCCGGACAAATCGACATCGCGCAACTCTGCCAGAAATACCAAATCTCGCAGGCCCAATATTATAAATGGCGCGATCAGTCTTTAGCGTAGTTCCCACGAAGCCTTTGACGTTAAGAAACAGTCTCAGAAAGAGCAGCACCTCGAACAACAGATCACAAAACTTAAGAGAATCATCGGCGATCTGACTATTGAGTTAAAAAAAGCGAATACGAACTATGAAGCGCAAACGTTCAGAATCAACTCATAGCGAGACCAGGAGCTCCTCTCCCTCATTGCGCCAATCAAAACCGATCATCCCCTGTGGGGTTATCATCGTATCTGGGCTTATCTTAAATACCCCAAGGATATTCAGCCGGCATTAATCGGGTCTATCGGGTTATGAAGGAACATCAAATGGTCGTCACTAAGAATCAACGTTTACATGCTCGTCGCGGACCTCTGAGAGCAAAACCCAGATCACATCGCCCTAATCACTGCTGGGGCATCGACATGACTAAGATCAAAATCTATCCCTGGGGTTGGCTGTATCTGTGCGTCGTACTCGATTGGTGCACCAAGGAAATCGTCGGTTATTCCTTAAGTATTCAATCTAAAACTGACGACTGGCTTACCGCCGTCGAATCCGCCGTCAACAACCGGTCCCCAATCGGCATCCGTGAACATCTCAAAGAGCACTCGTTATTCTTAATCTCCGACAACGGCTGTCAGCCAACTTCTCAGCGATTCATGATGAACTGTTCTTTGCTTGGTATTAAACAGATCTTCACGACCTGGTCGAACCCTAAGGGCCATTCCGATACCCAGCGGGTCATGCGCACCATCAAAGAAGGCATCGTCTGGTGCTATGACTGGGAAGGCCCGTTTGAATCTGAAGTCGCTTTGGGCAAATGGATCAGCAACTACAACACCGACTTCCCGCACCAGGCACTTAACAGCAGGACGCCGAGACAATTTTATGAACACTTTTTGTCAAAAAACAACGAGGCGACTCTAACTTAAAAATCCCTTGTTTAAAGGGGAGCATTACATATGTTCTCCTCTTTACAACTTATCTAAACTGTATTTCGTAAAAATTTCTCCCGTTTTAGGATTAATATCAACCCCTACAGGAATCACTTTCCCCTCAGTATCCATTTTGCCCAGTGGCAAGAACCAAACATGCCAGACTAAAATTCTCTTACCAAAACCCGAAGACAAACTCCCATCTGATTTCAATACTCGACGCTCAATCCTTGCTTTCGGATGATTCCAATCAATTTCATAATTATATTCTTTTCCTTCAAGATATTCCTGAGCAATCTTTATTGCCTGTTCTTCAGTAATCAAAACATCCTTCATCTTCGAACTACCTCCATAACTTACCAACGGTAAGACGATAAAAGCCAAAATAAATGCTATGAGTTGATATAATTTCATATCTATTTATACGAATACCAATACTGACTATTGGGGCCTTTGCCATAAACTCCTGTTTGACCAGCAGCTTGTCTCCCTTGACCAGTAAACTGTGAACAATATACGCCTGTTGTACCTGTTAAAGGCATACCACCAAAGCCAACACCTTGACTCTTCAAATCTATCCTTAAATTATTTGCTGCTTTTGTCAAACCTGGTTTATGCTGAATCGTTCTAACTCTATCATTTTGATATGCCTCAAAATCCTTAACACTTCTTACCCCAGGCCCATCTAAAAGCCCAGCATCTGGATGGCTATCAATCACTTGGCCATTTCCGGCTCCAATTCCTGTATGATTAAACGGTCCAGGATCTAGCACAGCCATTCCCACATTATAAACCAATCCTTTAAGACCTTGACCTTTCCCAAGTCTTTCGCCAGCAAAAAATACTTGGGAATCTTCTGGGATATTGGCGGTTTCATTTGGCTGGTAATTCCAAGAGGCTACGGTACTTCCTAAAGTGAATCCTACATTATAAGCTAATCCTCCTAAAGCTCCTTCACCAAAATCGCCACCAGATATTTCCGAAGAGACACCACCACCAATAATTGTTCCTAAGCCAACAAAACCTGTCGCTGCTCCAATACCATATCCAGCCCAACTTCCCCCTAATCCCGATAAGGCTGCTAAACCAACATCGCCACCACCAATCCCAGCCCCCATTGCGCCTCCAAGAGCACCAGCACCTAATGTGCCCCAAAAAGTTCCAAACGCATTTCCTATAAGACCACCACCAAAATACCCGATGAGAGCACCTCCTGCCGCCGCACCTATATTCCCGCCGTTAATACCGGCCGAAAAAGCATTATATGCCGCAAATCCTAACCAAGGATTCCCAGATATAATGCCAACGGCAGCACCGATAACTCCCCCGACTAAACTCTTCCAAAAACTTTTCCAACTGTGTCCATCAGGATCAATATTGTTTACAGGGTTATTTCCGGCATAAGAATAACGATTAAATTCTTGTGGATTACCTGGTCGTGGTACCAGGCTGTCCGGCGAAGTAAAACGTCCCACGGTAGGATCATAATACCTAGCCTGGAAATAAATCAGCCCGGACTCATCGTCAGTCTTTTTGCCGGTGAAGTAGTACCAGGCGACTTCTTCGCTGCTGCCGTACTTTTCGTGGCGGGATTCAAGGCCAAAGGGTTCGTACTCGATTAACTCCTTTTTAAAACCGATTGAGTCGGTTAAGACATTAGGACTACCCAAGTGGTCGGCATGATAATACAGGACATTCACGCCTAGCGTGGGGCTGCTGGTAATCGAGGCAACTCTTTGGTCACCCAGGAAGATAAACTTGGTTGTGCGTGAACCTGAACTCTCAAAGAGCGAGCCTACAAAAGTAGTCGTGGCCCCTGAGACTGTTGCGGTCTTCTTGGTGCGGCCACCATCTCCATCATACTCGTATTTTCCTATTATGCTACCAGTCTTCTTGACTTCAATCAAACGATTTTCCGCATCATAGGTGTAGCTCGTTGCAACACCGCCTTCGATCTTGGCTGTCATGTTGCCATTGGCGTCATAGGTGAACGTTGTTCCGTCAGACAAGGCGGTTACTGCGTGTGGCGAAGCGGTTGGGGCCTTACCGTAAAAGTACGTCTTACCGTCCTTGCGCACGATATTGCCAATGGCATCATACAGATACGTCTTGGTGCCATATTGCTGGCCTGTTGCCTTGGTCAAACGGTTGAGTTCATCGTATTGAAATGCCTGATCGGCTGTGTTGACTTTATCATCAATAGACAGGATATTCCCCACAGAATCATACGTGTAATTCAAATCCTGCAACGCAGTACCATTCTTGTCCAACGTATAGAGCCGCGTGAGGCGCAGGCTCAAGGGATGATACATGTAGGTCGTGACATTGCCATTGCCGTATTCGATCTTGGTCATTTGTCCGGCAGCGTTATAGTCTATGTCCTTGACAAAAAGTGTGGCATCCTGGGTGGTGGGGACCCTTGGCGTAGCGTTCACTTCATTAGACGTGGCGCCATCACCGGCTGTATTCATGGCGATGACGACAAAATAATACATTGTGCCGTTGGTTAATCCAGCAACTGAATAACTGCTGGCAGCGCCAACATTAATGGTGGTAGGGTAACTTCCGCTCGTGGTGCCATAGCGAATCTTGTATCCTATAGCGCCGACAACAGGATCCCAGCTTAAATGAACCTTTGCATCAGATACCACTGGACTTTTTAAGATCGGCGCTGAAGGCGGGCTGGAGGCCACTTCGCGGATAATAACTTTATCCACGAAGAGATTACGGCCTTCGGACGAACTCAGATAGTGGTTGGTCAAGGCAACAGCCACTCTGTGACTACCCGAAGTGACGCTTACTCGCTTGATAAAGGATCTCCAGGTGGCGGTAGGGACACCGATATCAGCCTGGGCGACCTGGTCGAGGCGTAGTTGCATATTAGCCCAGAGGCCAGCAGCCTTTGAAGAGCGTACTACAAATTCAAATTCATAGGTCGCGTTCCGTGGGAAGGTGATCGTATCCTCAATATAACCATTCTTCCAAAAAATCCACCCACCCTTGATCGGGCCGCCAGCTGTCTTGGTTGGCATGGTCTCGGCCTCAAGGGTTGTCGTAAAAGGCGCTATGGTTGGTAAGGCTGATTGTTCATTGGAATTGACGCTCTCATGGGTAGTGTTATAAGCGCTCACTGTAAAATAATACCTCTTCCCATTCGTTAATCCCGTAACCGAATAACTTGTCAACTTCCCAACATTAAAAGTTGTGGTGTAGGTCCTACTGGTTGTGCCATATCTAACCTTGTATCCCGTGGCGCCAGTAACCGCCCTCCAGGTCAATGTCACCCGGCCGTTAGCTGGCGTAGCGGTATTGAGCACCGGTGTCGAAGGTGGCGGGATCGCTGGTCTGGCATTCAATGTGTTAGACCGGACACTCTCGCTGTTGGCATTAGCGGCGCTGACCACAAAATAATACATCGTGCCGTTAGTTAAACCCATGACAGTTGCAGTGGTTATATTGCCTACGGTAAGCAAGGTGCTCAACGCTAAAGGATTAGTGCCATAATAGATTTTATATCCCCTGGCCCCGCTGGCCGCATCCCAAGATAACCTCACTTGTTTATCGCCAGCAATCGCAGCCCTTAAGACCGGCCTTGCCGGTGGGATAATAGCGTTTAATTCATTGGAAACGGCACTTGAGCCATTAGCATTGTATGCCCTCAGCGCAAAATAATACTTCATGCCGTTTGTCAAATTGTTAATGGTAATGGTATTAGCCAACCCAATATTGCTAGACGAGTTATAAGCCCTACTCATGGTGCCGTAATAAACTTTATAGCCTACTGCATGCTTAACCGCACTCCAGCTTAACGTGACCTTGCTATCCCCGGCAACGGCAGTGTATAAAACAGGAGATAGGGGTGGGGCTCGTAAACTTTTAGCGGTATTACTACCAGCATCTTGACTTATATTCTTGCTTTTAGTGGTATTACCAGGATCTTGATTTACATTCTTGCGGGGATTGGCCCTTATCTGGAGCACAGGCTGGGCCTGGGCTTCCCCTACGCCCCAAAGATGCCGCTCTATCCACGCGAGGACATTAACAATGGATATTTTAAGGCTCGAGATTTTGGGCGTGGATTTCAAATCGGAATTTTCTAGCTCATTAACATTTTTAAGAGACGCGAGTTGTTCCGTCTTCTCTTGAGGTGCAAAACGGGGCTTGCTCAAGGGGGTGTATTGCGTATACTGCGGATTTCTTACCTCGGAACCGGAACCGCCATTATACAAGGCCTTGACCTCAGCTGCTTTTAACGGGTAATGGTAATACCGGAGATCATCCAAACGCCCGGCGTAATAATTGTAGTTGCTTTGATTGTTATTTTTCATACAGCCGATCCGGGCATTATCAATAGCCCAGGTGCTGTTAAACCAGGCGTTGAGACCTAAGCCCTGGTCGAGCACCGTGACGGTCGCTTCACGGCCGTTAACATATCCCTTGATGCCTTGGCCGTCCTGGCTGATGACGATATGCGACCACAACCCAGCGATCAACGCATTGGGCAGGCTTACCCTCAGGGCGGTAACCGAATTGACAATGTAAAATTCCAGATCATTGGCCGCACGTAGCTCAATGCGATTGGAGCCATCGGTATCCCCCATAGAGAAAACAACATCATCGACCGAGGGACTGTCGGGATTCAACCACAACGAAAGTGAGCCAACAGAATGGTTCCTGATATCCAACAGGCTATCGGCGTTGACTAGATGACTAGTCCCGTTAAAGTGAAACGCGCCATTGATCTTCCCGCTGGAGGCAAGAGTAGAGGTAAAGAGTGGTGCGTAGGCCATCATCTCCATCTCCGTCAAGCCCACTTCTGCGTGCCCACCGTTAACGGATATATTGAGACGATATTTTTGATAAGCGGTATCATTGACAAAATCAAAGGTGACCGGCGACTTCCACGTCCATGATGAAAAGCTTCGCGTGTCCAGGACATCCCATCCGGAACTATTTAAACCTTCAAAAATCCAAGTGCGTGGATTGCCGTCATCATTGGGATAAATATGACCGCGCGGGGCAATGGTATACCGGTTGATCTTCTTAGCCGCAGAGAATTCGTAGGCCAGCCAGCCGCTTTTCGTCCCATCCGCAACCCAACCGTCCCAACGAGTAAAATCATTGTCAAAAGATCTACGCGGATAACAAGGTCCTCCATCACAATCCCCTCTATTAAGATAGGAACTTGCGCTGGCGGTGCCGTTGCCGGTTAGATCGGCGGTATGCGTGGCTGTCTGTTCTGCCAGGGCATGGTGGGTGCCGCTGCCGGTGTCGCTTACCGTCACCGTGTCTGCGTTGTCGTTGAGGGTGTATTGAATCCATGGCGAAGGCATAGTAATAACTTCTGGCGCAACAGGGGTTGCCGAGCGTTCATTGGAGTTGCTGCTTTGGGTCTTGGCATTGTAGGCCAGGATAACAAAATAATAAGGGGTATTATTAGTGAGCTGCGTAATTACCCGGCTTTGCGCCACGCCAACATCAAGGGTTGTCGTGTAATTCCCGCTGGAGGTTCCGTATTTGATCTTGTAACCGGTTGCATCAGCCACACCACCCCAGGAAAGCTTGACTTCTGTGCTCCCTATCTTAATCAAATACAATTCCGGCGCGTTGAGGACAACGGGAGTAACTAATGTAGAGTCATTAGTTACAGACTCAATCTGGCCAGCCGCATTATACTTATAAAAGATGCCTTTCTGGTCCGGATACTGAATCTGGACTAAATTGTTAAGCGCATCATATCGACGATTAACGCTGTAATTCTGGGTATTTATTGTCTTAATCGACTGCAGTTCGCGGCCAAGCTCATCATAGGTAAACTGCGTATTACCACCTGTGTAAGTGGCCTGCGTCAAGCGTCCCTTGGAATTGGTGCTTGAGGCGTTGTCATAGGCATAATGGACATTCACCAACCCACCAATACCATCGCCCTTATGAATCAAACGGTTAAGGGCGTCATACATAAAAGTCAAAGTCTGACCTTTGGCATCGATCTGTTTAATCAAGTTGCCAGCCAGATCATACTGATATCTCCACTGACCCATATCGAGGTCATTGAGGGTAATCTTACGGCCGAGGGTATCGTAAGTAATTGTTGTGATATTGTTGTAGGCGTCTTTTGTCTGTATGAGATTACCCTCTGAATCGTAAAAATACCAGGTTGTTGCATACAGGGCATAAGGCTTAACGGGATAATGAGGGCTCCTCCCATCAGCGCCGGTGTATTCTTCTTTCTTGATCAACCGCCCGTACGCATCAAAATAAGATCTTTGTTGGTGTCCGTTCTCATCGATAGTGGTTGTCGTCCAATCGTCATAAGAAATACTCGCGAAGGTGCCGTCGGGATTGGTCGTCTGTATTAACCGACCCATGGGGTCGTAGGTGATGTGCGTGTGGGGCGAAGTCGTATCAATAGCATCAATAACATCCATTGGATTGGTCGTAAACGCCGGCAGGTACTGTCTTTTCTTGAGACCCCTCGAATCATATTGGGTCTGTCCATTAATCACGTATTGGCCGTTAACCTCCGAGCGCGCTTTAACCTGTGCGAGGCGACCGAAGCCGTCGACGAAGCTCACGGTGTCGATCGTCTGCGCCTTCCCATGTTCAATGCGCTGACGGGTAGTCACTTTGGTATAACTGCCGAGGAATTCAATGGCGGTTGTTTGAGTTGGAAACGCCAATGAATCCAAGGGTGAGATGGTAGCCGCCATACGGCCAAACACATCATACACGCGCTTTCCAGCTTGATTGTTGGGATCGGTCGTGGATTTTAACTGGCCCCAGAGGCCGTTGAACCCTGCGCCGGAGAGTGGCACGCCGTTGACGCCGTAATATTCATGACTGACCTTGTGCCCAAGGGCATTCTCAGTCGCCAGTGGAAACATATGATATGTGCCATCATAGGTAAGGCGCACGGTGTTTCCCTGGGGATCGGTTGTAGTCAACAAATTCCCCATGGCATCATAACTGTATTGCATGACTGGATTGATGTTCCCTGTCCCAGCCCAATCTTCCTTCTTAGTCAGCAATCCTTTGATAGGTATCGCACCATTGCCCTGATTGTCATAATAAAACCAACTCTGGCGAACAACGGCGCCACTATTGTCCTTGACCGTTGTCTGGCGCGGCAGACCAACGATCCAGTTGCTGCCAAGATTATGGACATACGTGGTCTCAACCGTGCGCGTGTCATTGCCAATATCATTACCTGTCACAAGATCCACCTCCCCCCGCTGCGTTGCTCGGGTCAGGTTGCCAAGCTGGGGTGTTTCTCCAAATAAGAATTCTTCGGCCGATCGGCGTCCGGTTACATTGCCATCGTAAACGAAATTGTCTTTTCTTTTGAGATAAATAAAATTGCTTCCAAGGGATATCTCCTCATGACCCCAGGTGTTGAGTGTCCTACTGTACAATCTCCCAGCGGAATCATAGGTCCGTTGTTCCGTCACCCTTCCTTTATAGAGATCATCCTGGGCAAATAACGTGTCGACATAATTGCCATCAGGGTCGGTCGTGCGTACCAGGCCAAAACCATGAAATTCCCTTTTGTGCGCATCCCACAATCCCTGTTCATAAGAATTGTTAATCGTATAAGACTCCCCCAATCCATTGGATTGAGTAATGGATTTGACTACTTGAATGGGAAAAGGCAAAAATGTCTGGGGATAATGGACAGCGGCATCATAGGTGATCGTAGATTGACCACCGATACCATTCTCAACAGAAGACAAAATGTCTGGCATCACACCGTTGGAGAAAGCGATCTCGAGTTTTCCGATTAGATTGTACACCGCAAAATCGATTAAAGTATCACCGTTATAATCACCAGACTGGATCTGCGTGTTGGGACCCTTGGTACGAAAGACAAAAGGGAGCGTGACCGCGGGGGCGAAGGACAACCCATTAGACACGCGGTAAACTACCTTTCCCGTTGAGTCATCATAATAACCAATGTCCGTCAGGCCATCATAGTTAAAATCTGCAACAACCGTGTTCTTGCCCGCCCCAAAACCAGAGACAGCCGGCAACGGCCGCAATCCCATGAGGATGTCTCCGGTATTAAGCTGTATCTTCCAATGGCCGTTAGATTTGTTAAACGCCCCAAAGTCGATCTGACCGTCACCATTAAAATCACCAACAAGGGGGGCATCCGCATCGCTACCTATGAGGATGTTCTGCCCGCCAGAGAGGGCCGTAAAACTCCCGCTCTTATTTAAGGCGATGCGCACATACAAATTACCTGAGGCCTTATAAAATGTCAGGATATCTGCCAGTCCATCGCCGTTGAAGTCCCCGCTGCTAGGCTCTTCGTTGACGCCGAATCCGCTGATCCAGACAGTTCCTTGATCATTGAATTTACTCCCGTCCGCTAACGCGACCCTCCAGCTGCCCGTTGCTGGGTCAAGACCGCTTATGTCCACCCGGCCGTCGCCGTTGAAATCCCCGGTAACCAGTTTACCATTGACCGCAAATCCGTTGATCCAGGTCGCCTTTGCTGAAAAAGTAGTACCACCAGAACGCTCCACATCGACCTTGCCCGAAACGGCCGTAAACGTGGCAATGTCGGTACGGCCATCCGCATTAAAATCACCAGACAATTGCGGGAGGATCACGGTCGCAGAACTCATCAAATCAACATTGTTGGCCAGGGCATATTTAAGATTAAACCCGAAGCTTTCATGCTGATGATAAAGGGTTATTTCAATGAGATTATATCCAGGCTGCAACGACCACAATTTACCTACATGCTGGGAATAATTACCGTTGAGCCAAAGACCATCCACCGCTCCCGTACTGTAGGGGACACTCAAGGTAGTCGCCTTGTCAACATAAAGATACGTCCATAACCAGTGGGCGGTATCCTGACCGCTAGAAAAACTCACGTTACCTGCGCTGTCACCCTTGGTAGCGAGAGGTCCCCAGTTGACACCATTGCACATATGGGTTGGCGGGCAGGGGCCATAATTTTCGTGGCCGCGGTCATAACTCGAATCAGAACGGTAATGCCAGAGATTGTCTCCCTTAACAGAACTATTAAGAGACGTCACCGTATAATTAAAATCAGGATTTTTCGGAGTTTGGTAGATAAGTGTGATTGGTGGCAGGAGGCTTAATCCATCAGAACCCAACAACCTAACAGAGGACAGTAGCGAACGGCCCGTTGTCGAGCTATTGCGATAAACCAAGTTATATCTTCTCTGAACATGCCCGTCAACGCTGACTAAAATTTTGCTGATACGATAACGCGTGGACTGCCGAAAACCAGCGTTATAACGGTCAATTTCATTCTCTGGGCGCGGTTCCCGCTCAAAGGTTACCTGAGCGAACGTCGGCAGGTTTAAACGGACATTACCCGTATACCGAATGGTGCTAGGGTATAAAATATTTTCATCCCGGAAATAATCAATGGTCATGTGGTTGCCATGCCGGTCCGCTACTCTATCGAGACACCATCTGAAGATGCGACGGCCGTCAGCAGGGTCGTATTCCTGGGAACTCGGCTTTTCACCAAAAGAATATTTGATGCCGCTTTTATCCGTCAGCTCCCAATGGTCGCCCACCCGCTCCATCCTCATAAAAGCCCCTTCGACCTTGCCCCGATAAAGACCGGTGGCCGCATCCAGGACCAATTCCTGAACACTGCCATTGTGTATAAGGAGAAATACATCCGTGGCATCATAGCGAGGTACCCCGCCTTTGGCGGAACGCTGCAATGCCCCCAACTCCAGATTCCAGCCTACTCCTAACATGCCATTGGGCGAACTGGAATTGTATTGAAGTTGGATATTAGGTTGAATCCCGCCGCGCCCTGATGGGACCTCCACCGGAACAGCAAAATTGGCGCTTCCCGTGTGTGGGTCCGCCTCAGCGGAAAGCGCGGTAAAGGTAGGGAGTCCGCCTGAAAAGGCTGATGTGACCAAAATATGAAAGGACAGAAACAGGCTAAAAGTAAGGTAGAGTATTTTTCTGGGCATGACTA